>JAFLUD010000051.1 GCA_022508965.1 Oscillospiraceae bacterium | reverse complement strand
CCTCCGCGCTCGATCCCGAAATGGTCGGCGAGGTATTGGAGATCATGAAGCAGCTTGCCGAGGACGGAATGACGATGGTCGTCGTGACGCATGAAATGGGCTTTGCGCGCGAAGTGGCGTCCCGCGTGCTGTTTATGGCGGAGGGTCAGATACTCGAACAAAACCCGCCCCAGGAGTTCTTCGAGAACCCGAAAAACCCCCGTTTGCAGGAGTTTTTATCAAAAGTGATCTGACCGCACATCCCCCTCTTTCAAACCTCGTTCAACCTCTGTCACACCAACATTTTAAGAAATTATGGAGTATTTGTTATGAAAAGAATTACAGCTTATTTTTTGGCAATTTGTTCTCTTGTCGTTTTTGTATTTGCCGGATGTGAGAATTCACAGAACGTTCTCCCGCAGGATCCGACCCTGTTGATTTCCGACACCGATCCCTCAGACCAAAGCGATCCTGAGAGTGAACCGAGCAGCAGCGAAAACAGCTCAGACAGCTCAACCGGCGTGGAAAGCGGGGACAGCGATGTCCCCGTTGAAGAACCGCCGAAAAAAAAGGACGAACCCAAGTACGTTGAGTTTTTCAGAGAAAAGGCAGTCCACACGCTGAGCATTGAGATCAAAAGCGCGGATTGGGAGGCGATCTGCGAAGATCCGCTGAAAAAGGATTACCACCCCGCGGATATAACTATCGACGGAAAAACCATATCCCAATGCGGATTTAAGACCCACGGAAATTCCACGCTCCAGGCGGCGATCGACCGCGAGGTAACATTATTCCCGTTTAAGATAAAGTTCGACAAGTATACCGACGAAAAGTTCCTGGGACTGGACGAGCTTGTTCTCTGCAACAACATTCTCGACAACTCGTATGCGCGCCAGTATGCGGGATACGAAGCTTTTCACGCTATCGGCAAGGACGCCCCGTACTGCACGTTTTTCAGCGTATACATAAACGGCGAGCGTTTCGGACTGTACGCAGGAGTTGAAGACGTCGACAGCAGCTACTTAAAGCGCGTTTTCGGCAATAAAAAGAACAATCTCTACAAGATGAATAACAGCGCGACGCTCATGTCGAATATGCCCTCGTGGGCTGTTTCTCAGAAAAAGGGCGAGGACACCTCAAAATCCGATCTCAAGCTGCTGGTAAAAGCGCTGAAAGAAATGCCGCTCGGCGAAAAGGGCAATATCGAGGAAATACTCGATGTGGATTCGGCGCTTGCGTATCTCGCCGTCGGAGCGGTGATCCACCATTGCGACGGTTACGCGGGATATTCCGCGAACAATTATTGCCTGTATTTTGACGGAAACGTATTCCACATGATCCCGTGGGACATGGATCTGTGCTTTTATCAGACGGGCTGGGGCTTCCTGCCGAGCAAGGGCTCCCGAATGGATATAAAGGACGGACTTACCGACACGGCAACGCTTTCCGAGCGCCCGCTCGTGCAAAAGCTGCTGGCTGTCGACGAGTATTATGCAACCTATCTCGAATACTGCAAGCAAACGGCGAAGTGGCTTGGGGAATTCAGCGAGAGCGGCGTGGACGAGCTTTATTCGCTTCTGGACGAGACCGTAAAAAAAGACCCGAAGAACAATTATTATGTGTTTAAAGGGGAATACAACAGCAGCGAGCTTAAGAGCTTTGCGGGGTATATAAAAGACCGCGCGGCATATCTCGAAAAGAGGATCCCCGAAATATATCAAGAAAAGGGAATTGATTACTAAAAAGTCTGCAAGCAGTCTTCTTATACGAACTGAACGCTCCTTTGAAATTCAATGGAGCGTTTGTATTTTTTGCCGAAAATGCACATCCTTGAGAGATTGACTTTTTCGCTGTGGTTTGGTATAATATAGAAAAAATATGTTGATTGGAGCAATTCTTATGAAAAAAACACTCGACTGGCAGCATTATCTTGATACCGCCGCGCAGGCGGTCGCGGAGGGGATCGTTCTGCTGAAGAACGACAACGCGCTCCCGCTTGCGGCAGGTGAGGAGGTCGCCCTGTTCGGCAGGATCCAGCTGCATTATTATAAGAGCGGAACCGGCTCGGGCGGCATGGTAAACGTGTCTAAGGTGGTAGGGATCCCCGAGGGACTGGAGGCGGCGGGCGTGCCGCTTAACCGCAGACTTTTGGAGGTCTACCGCGAGTGGGACGCCGCTCACCCCTTCGACCCGGGCGACGGCTGGGGACACGAGCCATGGGCGCAGGAGGAAATGCCCCTTGACGAGACGCTTGTTCGGGAAATCGCCGATTCCGCCAAGACTGCCGTTGTCATAATCGGCAGAACCGCCGGCGAGGAACAGGATAACCGCGCCGAAAAAGGCTCCTATTATCTGAACGACACCGAAACCGAGATGCTTCGGCTGACGCGGAAATACTTCGAGAAGGTCGTGGTCCTCTTAAATACGGGGAACATCATTGATATGCGGTTTATGGACGATCACGCGCCCGACGCCGTGCTGTATGTATGGCAGGGCGGAATGACAGGCGGGGTCGGCACGGCGCAGGTGCTGACGGGAGCGGTCTCCCCGTCGGGAAAGCTCCCCGATACGATCGCGTACAGCGTTTCGGATTATCCGTCCGACCCGTATTTCGGCGGGGAAAAGGAGAATATCTACTGCGAGGACATCTACGTCGGCTACCGCTATTTTGAAACCTTCGCAAAGGAAAAGGTGCGCTATCCGTTCGGCTTTGGACTGAGCTATACGACGTTTTCTTATCAGACCGAACAGCATGGGAACACCCTTGCTGTGACAGTCACGAACACGGGAAATCATGCAGGCAAAGAGACCGTTCAGCTCTACTGCGAAGCGCCGCAGGGCAAGCTCGGCAAGCCCGCGAGAGTGCTGACGGGCTTTGCGAAGACAAACACCCTCGCGCCCGGAGAAAAGCAGACGATACAACTGCCGCTCGAGCTGCCGCTTTCCTACGACGACAGCGGCGTTACGGGGAACCGTTTTTGCTATGTAACGGAGGCGGGCGAGTATAAGTTCTATGCCGGTGGCGATGTCAGAAGCGCGTCGCTTGCGGCGGCAGTCACAGAGCACGAGACCCGCGTCCATAAACAGTGTCGTCAGGCAATGTCTCCCGTTCGGGATTTCCAAAGGATGAAAGCGGTTCTTGATAATGGGGAATTCACAGTCGGCAGGGAGGACACGCCGACAATATGCTTTGACGAAGCGGAACGCCGCCGCTCGGCGCTTCCCGAGGAATGGCTCCCCACAGGAAAAAGCTATGTTCTGGCGGACGTTCTTCATAAAAACGCCACGCTTCGGGAATTTATCGCGCAGCTTTCTGATGAAGAACTCGCAAGTCTTGTCCGCGGCGAGGGAATGGGCAGCCCGAGAGTTACCCCCGGAACCGCCTCGGCGTTCGGCGGAGTGACCGATGCGCTTGTGAATTACGGGATCCCCGCGGGCTGCTGCTCCGACGGTCCCTCGGGAATGAGAATGGACAGCGGCGCAAAGGCGTTCAGCCTGCCGAACGGCACGCTGCTGGCGGCTACCTTCAACAAGGAGCTTCTGACAGAGCTGTTTTATTGCCTCGGACTTGAGATGACCGTAAACCGCGTGGATTGCCTGCTGGGGCCCGGCTTGAATATCCACCGCCACCCGCTCAACGGCCGCAACTTCGAGTATTTCTCGGAGGATCCGTATCTTACCGGACAGCTCGCCGCCGCGGAGCTTGACGGATTGCATAAGGCGGGAGTAACCGGCACGGTAAAGCATTGCTGCGGCAATAATCAGGAGACCAATCGCCATTATATCGATTCGGTCGTATCCGAACGCGCGCTCCGCGAGATCTATCTCCGAGGCTTTCAGATCGCGGTGGAAAACGGCGCGGATTCCATAATGACTACCTACGGAAGCGTAAACGGGCTGTGGACGGCGTCGCATTACGATCTCTGCACAGAAATAATCCGCAGCGAGTGGGGTTTTGAGGGAATTCTCATGACCGACTGGTACGCTCAGCTCAACGACCGCGATCAAGCCCCCGACAAGACAAATCTCGCCGCCATGGTGCGCGCGCAGAACGATGTGTATATGGTCTGCTCCGACTGCGCCGCGTATCCCGACAACATTATAGCTTCCCTTGAGAACGGTACGCTCACCAGAGCGGAGCTGCAGCGCTGCGCGGCGAATATTTGCGGATTTCTCCTGAAAACAAACGCCATGAAGCGTCTTGTAAACAAGGAAGAAGCCGTGGAGATAATCAACCGTCCCGCCGAGGAAACAGAAAGCAGCGAACCTATCGTGTTCTATGATATGGACGAGAATTTTACGCTCCCGCTGAACGATATCCGCACAGAAAAGGGAAGCTCCTTCGCGTTTGCGCTGAAGCTGAAAAATCCCGCGTGGTACAATGTCACCATCACCGCCTCCTCGGAGCTCAGCGAGCTGGCGCAGCTTCCCGTTACGCTTTTCGCTATGGGAACCGCCAGCGGCACCTTTACATTTAACGGCACGGGCGGCAAGCCGGTGTCGATAACGAAGCGCGTTCCGATGTTTTCTTCGTTTACATCGGTGCGGCTGTATTTCGCGCAGAGCGGACTGAAAACAGAGAGCATCTCGTTTGAGCCTGCATCCAAACCGATAGACATTGCCAATCTGGGAGATATATAATAAAGCCGCCGCCTATGAGAATAGGCGGCGATAATCTTTTGAAAACTGATGTGTTCGCAGTCTGCAAACAAGCAGTGTAATTTATTTGAAAAACGTTATAGACATTTCAGTAGTTTTGTGTTATAATGAAATTGCAAAATGTTCAACAACTAAAACAAGGAGATTGTACCGATGAAGAACATTACCGAACAGTTGATATTGTCGCTGGCGCCGAACGCGGCAGCCGCGGCAAACGGCAGAAAGATCTCGTCGAGCGGGGGATTTATCAAGCTTTGGCGCTCGTCGGACGACACCTTTTTTATGGGTGAATGTAAGGGCAGCGGCAAAAACCCCTACATCACCTCGGCGGACTACATAGACGAAAATCACCCAGTGTACCGCTGTACTTGTCCTAGCAGACAGTTCCCCTGCAAACACTCTCTGGGGCTTATGTATGAGATGATGTCGGAGAAGAAATTCGAGGTCTGCGAGATACCCGAGGACATCCTGTCAAAGCGCAAAAAGCTCGAGGCAAAGGCGGCTAAGGCGGAAAACGCCGCCAACGCATCTCCCGAAGACGCCGAGAAAGCCGAAAAGAAAAAAGCCGCCGCGAAAAAGGCCTCAAACGCCGCTAAAAAGAAAAAGCTCGAAAAACAGCTCGAGGGTCTGGAGCTTTGCGAAAAGGCGGTAAAGGAGCTTATGTCCGCGGGTCTGGGAACCATGGGCGGCACCTCGCTTTCAAGCTATCAGCAGCTATCCAAGCAGTTCGGCGATTATTATTTATTGGGGATCCAGCGGCTCTTTAACCGCCTTATAATCGAGATCACCGAATACCAAAAGGACAATCTCGAAGCACATTACGACAACGCCATCGACACGCTCGAAAAGCTGAATTCTCTGATAAAAAAATCCCGCAAATACATTACCGAAAAAATCGAGAACGACGATCCCGCCGCCGACGACACCGTGCTTTTCGAGGAACTCGGCGGCAACTGGAAGCTGACCGAGCTTGAGGCGATAGGAAAGTGCGTGAAAAACGTGCGCATGACGCAGCTCTCGTTCTGGGTGGTTTATGACGAAGCGCGCAAGGAGTATATCGACACGGGAGTCTGGCTCGATCTCGGCAGCGGAACGCTCTACCTTACAAAGAATTTCCGCCCGCTAAAATCGCTGAAATATGTAAAAGCCGACGATTCGACGCTCGGCGCGGTCAACGTGCCGATAATGGCGGTCTATCCCGGCGACGGAAACGTCCGCGTGCGCTGGGAAAACGCCGAATTTGCCGAGCTTACGGACGGCGATTTCGCAAAGATCCGAGAATTCGCGGCAAAATCAATCGAATCGGAAATGAAGGGCATCAAAAACTTCCTGCAAAACGCGATGTCAAACCCGATAATCTTCAAGCTGATCTCGTTTTCTCAGATCGGAAAGGTCGGCGATAAAACCGTTCTGAGATCGAAGGACGGCGATACGGTGGCTTTGGAGGATTTCCCCGAGCTGGAGGCGGCAACCGAGCGTCTCGCATTGCTTCCTGACGCAAAGCTGCTTCGCGACGGCGTTATGCTCTGCGGATTCCATTACAACCAAGCCGAGCGGAGGATTTCCGCGCACCCGCTTTGTATTATCCCCGACGGAGAGAACGCCGTTGTGAGACTGCTGTATTGATCATGGAGGAACGCTATGGATATAACACCTATTTTTGAACTCAGAAACCAGCTCCGTTCGGCGGCGATAGCGGGAGCAAACCTCATCTCCGAGAATTTCCGCCTGAAAAAATCGGTCGAGGCGTTCGAGCCGCTTAAAGGCGCGTCGCCCGTTTTCGCGAAAATTTACGAGCTTTCGGCTTCTCTTGTTTCGGGGAACAGCGAGAGCGCTGCGGGAACGCTTCTGGATACGATAACCCTTGTGGATTCTGTGGTTTGCACGCTCACAAGCACGGCTGTTCCCGGAACTGTCGAGGAGCTTCCGATAACGGAATTCTCGGCGGAAATAACCAACGCGCCCTATTCGGTGCTGTCGGCGGTGATCGACGCGCTCACCACCTCGGGCAGCGGAAATTACGAGACCGTCAGCAGAACAAGAAACGAACGCCCCGAGCTGCTGCGCGATTACCGCGTAATGCCCGCGCTCGTAAAGGGTCTGGGAGCGTCCTATTCCGAGCTTGCCGATCTGGTTGAGAACATCCTCGGAGACATGGGCGAAGAGATAATCCCTCTTTTGAAAAAGGACTTCGACCCCAAGGGCAAAAAGGAGATGCTCCGCAGACTGGGGCTTATCGAGCGGCTGTGCGGCGCGTCCGAGAACGCGTTCTATCTCGAGCAGCTCCCGAATTCCGAAAAGGATATGCGCAAATTGCTCATCTACGCGCTCCGTTTCGACCCCTCAAACGCCGAAAAGCTGACGGAGCTTTCCAAGACCGAAAAGGGCAAAGCCAAAGATGCGGCGCTTTATGCGCTGGCGGCTCTCGACTGCGATATCTCAAAGGATTATTTTGAGGAATTGGGAAACAAAAAGCCCGAAGATACGCTTAAATATCTCACGGGTGTGACCGCGCCGTGGGTTTGCAGGCTCACAGCAAAGCTGCTCACAACCGTGACCACCGACAAGGACGGAAACCGCATCCCCCTCTGCGAAGACAAGAGTGCCGCTTCTAAGAGCAAAACGCCGTACGATCAGTATATAGCGACAATGAAGCGCTTCGTTTATCCGCTTATCGGAAAAAGCGGCGCTGAGATCGAGGCGTTCTACCGCGATACCAAAATGCCCGGCGACTGCACGGATATTGATATCGCGCTCGGCGCTTCTATCGTGATGACAAACGACGAGGGACTGAAAAAGCTCGCCTTCGAGCTGAATAAAAAGTACAACGGCAGCTTCCTCGGTTCCGAGACAAAAGCGCGGCTGTATTCCTCCGAGAACTGCGCCGACTGGCTGGAAAAGCAGCTCAAGCCCATTCGCAAAACGCTCAAAAACGCGCGTGACGCATACGATAACAGCATCGTCTCGACGCTCGGCAGCATAAGGTGCAAAAACGGAAAATACGGCATAGAGACAACCATCCACAACGAGATTAAGGAGGCATGGATGCCGTTTTTCAGAGAATTCTCACAGCCCGTCGTACCCGATTTTATTGATCTGTTTATAAAGCTCGATCTGTGGGCGTTCGATGATATTATGACGCGCTTTTACAACCGCGAAGACGCCGATTTCACCGCTAAGCTGAGAGTCCATTTCGAGGAAAAGGTCACAAGCTCCGACACGGTGATCAACACGCGCCATGCCTACTACGGACTGATGTACCGCTGCGGATTTACGAACATAAGGGGCATAGCGGCAAAGTATTTCCAAAATAACAAAGTCGACAATCCCAAGCAGTATTTCACGGCACTTCCCGGAACTCACGAATACAGGGTCGAAGAAGCGTATGAGGTAATTCGGCTTATGCGCGAGGGAAAACTGAAATGTCATTTTGATCTGGACGAATTTGCTGTCTGGGTCGAAAATGTTTTTAAAAGGAGCTAATTATGGACAACAGAATCTTAAGATTACCCGCCGAGCAGCTTTTCGCGGAGGAACTCGACGCGCTGATAAAAGCGGAAAAAGATCCGATCCCCGAGGGCTGGAAAATGTCGCCGCGCTCGGTAAAGACGTATATCTGCGGCGGAAAGATCGGAAAAACGGTCATAACCCCGAAATACATCGGACACGAGCGACTGGTCGAGATCGCGATCGCAACACTGGTTACCGACCGCGCGCTGCTGCTTATCGGCGAACCCGGAACCGCGAAGAGCTGGCTTTCCGAGCATCTCACGGCAGCGATAAACGGCAATTCCTCGCGCGTAATTCAAGGCACTGCGGGAACAACGGAAGAACAGATCCGCTATTCGTGGAATTACGCCATGCTGATAGCGAACGGTCCCTCCGAGGCGGCAATGCTCAAAAGCCCCGTGTTCACGGCAATGGAACAGGGCGCGATCGCCAGAGTCGAGGAAATTTCGCGCTGCGCTTCGGAGGTTCAGGACACGCTTATTTCTCTGCTTTCCGAAAAGAGAATATCCGTTCCCGAGCTTTCGCTTGAAGTTCCCGCGAAAAAGGGATTTTCTGTGATCGCCACCGCCAATACCCGCGACAAGGGCGTAAACGATATGTCCGCAGCGCTTAAAAGACGCTTCAATATCGTGGTGCTCCCCGCTCCCGAAACTCTCGAGGAGGAAATGAACATCGTAAAGACCCGCGTAGAACAGCTTTCGGGAAGCCTCGACCTGAATGCCGCTCTGCCCAAGGACGCGGTAATAGAAAAGATCTGCACGATCTTCCGCGAGCTCAGAAACGGCGAAACGCTGGATAAAAAGCAGAAGGTAAAAGCCCCCGCAGGCGTATTGTCAACCGCGGAGGCGATCTCGCTTCTCTGCAACAGCATGGCGCTTGCCGGCAGTTTTGGCAGCGGCGAGATATCCGACGAGGACATCGCCGCGGGACTTCAGGGCGCGGTAGTTAAGGACGATGACAAGGACAGCGTTGCCTGGAAGGAATATCTTGAGAATATCATGAAAAAGCGCGGCTCGTCGTGGAGCGGCTTATACAAGGCGTGCAGGGAGCTGAACGAATGAGCGGCATAGGCTTTTTCGGTATCCGCCACCTTTCGCCCGCGGGAGCGTATTATCTTCGCGAATATTTGGATGAGACCCGCCCCGAGCTTGTGATAATAGAAGCTCCGAGCGACTTTGAGGGCACGGCGGACGATATCGTAAGAAAAGAAACCAAGCCCCCGTTCGCCATACTCGCGTATACCCAGAACGTCCCCGTAAGGACCGTTCTTTATCCGTTCGCGGAGTATTCTCCCGAATATCAGGCGATAATGTGGTGCCATGAAAATAACGTGAAATTCCGGTTTATGGATCTTCCGTCGGAAACCTTTCTCGCGCTCTTGGATAAAAGGATCAGAGAATCGGAACAGTATGCCGAGAACGACGGGAACTCCGATGAAGAAAGCCTCCCCGAGATCATAGAGCATAAGCCGGATGTTTATGAAATGCTTTCGGAAAAAAGCGGCGACGGCTCTCATGAGACCTTTTGGGAACGGACGCTCGAGCAGTGTTCGGAAGCATCCGCCTACCGCGAGGGAGCCAATCTTTTCGGCGCGAATATCCGCGAGCTTTCCGAGAAAACCGATCATGACGCCGAGGAGACCGCCCTGCGCGAGACGTATATGCGAAGCGTTATCCGAGAGGCGGTAAGCGGCGGCGTTGCGCCCGAAAAGATCGCGGTAGTCACGGGCGCGTATCACGTCGAGGGACTGCGCTCCTGGGAAACTCCCGAGCAGCTCCCCGAATTGCCGTCTTTGCCATCATTGCATACGCTTATGCCGTATTCTTATTACAGACTGTCAACGCGCTCGGGCTATGGCGCAGGGAATAAAGCCCCCGCTTATTACGAGCTTATCTGGGAGGGCTTGCGCCGAAAAGACCGTTTGTATGCAGCAAACGCTTATCTCTCGCAGATCGCGGCAAAGACCCGCCAGACCGGAAGCGCCGCTTCTTCGGCTCAGGTAATAGAAGCGCTCAGGCTTGCACAATCTCTCGCGAAAATGCGCGGAGGGAGTATCCCGTCTCTTCGCGATCTTCGCGACGCAGCGGAAACCTGCATAGGAGAGGGCAGCTTAGCCTCGATCAGCATAGCCGCCGCGGACACGGAGATAGGCACGAAAATAGGCGAGCTGCCCGAGGGCGTTTCCCGAACGAGCATCCAGGACGATTTTTACCGTTTGCTTAAGGAATTAAAGCTGGAGAAATACCGCACAGTGACCGCGCAGGATCTAAAGCTCGATCTGCGTGAGAATCTCCGTGCCGGAAGCGAAAGATCGGCGTTCCTTGATCTTAACCGCTCATTCTTTCTGCATAAGCTGCGCGTTCTGGGACTGGACTTTGCAAAGTGGATACCGTCGTCGCAGGACAACGCCACCTGGTCGGAATCGTGGGTCATCTGCTGGACTCCCGAGTCGGAGATAGTGCTTGTAGAATCCGCGCTTAAAGGCGACACGGTGGAGCTTGCGGCATCCTTTCAGCTTAAAGAAGCCGTCGAGCAAACCGCCGAAATGTCCGTCATAGCAAGCGCGGTAGAAGACGCGTTCTGCTGCGGAATGCCCGCGGCTGCGGGGTATGCGGTAAGCGCGCTTCAGGCGGCGGCAGTAGATGCGGTATCGCTGGAGGAACTCGCGAAAACAGCGTTCCGTCTGTCCAACGCGATAAGCTACGGAGATATCCGCCGCGCCGACTGTTCTCCCGTGGAACCTATCCTAAAGCAGCTTTATTACCGCGCCTGCCTTATTTTAAGCGGCGCGTGCGTATGCAACGACGATGCTTCAAAGGGAATAGCCGAAGCGATGAATATGCTCAATTCCGTAGAGCTGGCGCAGGATTTCCTCGAAACCGAAAAGTGGCTGAACGCGCTAAAGGAGGTCTCCTCGCGCGACGACCTCAACACCCGACTTTCGGGACTTGCGGCGGCGATACTTCTCGAGCGCAATCAGATGACCAACGACGCGCTTAGAACCGAGGTCTCGCGCAGGCTCTCAAAAGGCGTTCCCGCCGATCTGGGAGCAGGCTGGTTTGAGGGACTTACGCTCAAAAACCGCTATGGGCTTATTGCCCGTTTGTCGTTGTGGGAAAGCCTTGACGAATATCTCGCGTCTCTCGACGATGAGGAATTCAAGCGCGCTCTGGTGTTTTTGCGCCGTGCGTTTGCGGAATTCTCCGCCGCCGAAAAGGACAGCATAGCCGAAAACCTCGGCGAGATATGGGGAATAAACGGCGCTGAAGTCAGCGAGATCGTAAACGCTCAGCTCGACACGGCTTCTCAGGAACAGATAGCCTCGCTCGGCGATTTTGACTTTGATTTTTAATTCCTGATTTTTCGGAGGAATATTATGGAACACACACAGCAAATGCAGCGCTGGCGGCTGATACTCGGTCAGGACAGCGACAGCAGGCTTTCCA
>JAFLUD010000050.1 GCA_022508965.1 Oscillospiraceae bacterium | reverse complement strand
AGTTAAGGTATCCGCTTCGCGGATGTTATTTAAATACGTTCCGCGAAGCGGAACAACATTAACTCTCCACTCTCCACTTTCCACTGTCAACTGAAAAAGCGGGAGTCGAAAGCCTCCCGCTTTTGTTTTACTCTTCAACCACCGGCGCTTCGGGAGCGTTCTTCTTAATGCTCTCGATCCCGTTAAGGCAGCCGGACTTTGCCTTGTAACCCTCGCCCACGGCAATTATCTCGCCGTTGCGCGCTTTAAGTCTGAATCTGTACTCGCCCTTCTTGTCGAGATAAACCTCGAACTTGGGGTGCTTGAGGGTCTCGAAGCCCTCTACGGTCTGATCCTCAATGCCGCCCGTGCAGCACTTGCGAACGCTCTCGATGCCGTTCTTGCAGGACGCTTCGGAGTTGTACACCTCGCTGGTCGCGATGACCTCGCCGTTGCCCGCCTTCAGATCGAACTTGATGCCGGTTGCCGTCTTCTTGATTACAAACTTGCCCATTGCTATTCCTCCTGTAATTTATATTCTCCCGCCTTAGCGGTTATCCGACAAAATTCCTTAAAACTATTATAGCACATTTTTTCCCCGCTGTCAAGCAGGAGAATTCGTGATATTTTCGCGGCGTGTTGTTGACTTGGCTGACAATTTGTGGTATAATAACAGTACAACTAATCTCTAATCTCTAACAACTATCGGCGGTGTGTCGACGGGTGAATAAGCGGGGTTGACAAATATGACGAAAAGTGATATAATTGAAAAAGACAGAGAATGCTTTATACAGGATGACAAAATTTACAAATTTTTGTTGCTTCCCGGCACAAAGCATTCGAGTGAATTTTTCGATGTTGGGTATACTATCAATGACGGAGAACGATTAAAAAAAGATATTGCGCGGCAATTCAATTATAAAAACGCTGTTGATATCTCTCTTATGCAAGACAAGGAGAAATTCAGTATTTTTATAGAGTTGGGTGTAACAAAAATGCGTCGTTTCCGCACGGTTTGGGAAAAGAAGGGAATCGACGGTGTGCCGCGCCTGATAACTGCGCATAGAGAATAGGAGGGATATGTATGTTCTCAATGAATGATAAGGTCAGGATATTAAAAAACGATCTTATCGGCACTGTTGTCGATATTTCGGAAGAGGATGGAGAGACCCGTTATATTGTTGAAAGCGATACGCCCTTTTCTGAAGGAGGATATGGCGGGAAGTGGAAACTGTTTGACTGTTGCGGTGAGGAATTAGCACGGGTTGATGATTCAAAAACAGAAAAAGTTCGCAAAATCAGTTGATTACAAACAAATATCTTTAAGCGCCTTGAGTGATCAGGGTGCTTTTTTACGGCAAAACTTGACAAAATCCGAAAAAAACGATATAATAAACATAACAACAAAAAGCGATATAATGAGGAATAAGCCCCCTTGTTCCCCCAAAAAAATTCAGATAACCCAAAGAAAATGAGGTGAAAATATGCTGGAGAAATTATTCAAGCTAAAGGAGAACAAAACCAGTGTCAAGACCGAGATAGCCGCGGGAGTTACGACGTTTATGACGATGGCGTATATTCTGGCGGTGAACCCGAACGTGCTGTCGGCGGCGGGCATGGACAGAACAGCCGTGCTGCTGGCGACCTGTCTTGCGTCGTTTATCGGGACGCTTTGCATGGCGCTGATGGCGAACCTGCCGTTCGCGCTTTCGGCGGGAATGGGACTTAACGCGTTCCTCGCGTACACAGTCGTTCTCGACCTCGGTTACAGCTGGCAGACAGCGCTGCTGGCGGTTTTTATCGAGGGGATCATCTTCATCGTGCTGTCGCTTACAAATATCCGCGAGGCAATTTTCAACTGCATCCCGCTTTCCCTTAAAAAAGCCGTGTCGGTGGGAATAGGCTTGTTTATCTGCTTTATCGGGCTTCAGAACGCGGGACTTTGCGCGGATTCGGCGACGCTGGTGTCGCTGGTGGATTTTACGGAGAATTTCACCACCGCGGGAATTTGCGCGCTGCTGGCGGTGATCGGAACGCTGCTCACGGCGGTGTTGTATGTGAAGAAGGTCAAGGGTTCTATTCTCATAGGAATTCTGGGAACGTGGGTATTGGGAATGATCTGTCAGCTGACGGGGGTGTATGTTCCCGACAACGAAGCGTATTTCTCGCTGTTCCCGAGCTTCGCGCTGACCGATTTCTCCAAGCTCGGAGAAACCTTCGGGCAGTGCTTCAGCGTCGATTTCAGCAGCGTGGGGATATTCAATTTTATCGTGGTGATATTCTCGTTTTTATTCGTAGACCTCTTTGATACTCTGGGAACGCTCATCGGAGTGGCTTCCAAGGCGGATATGATAGACGAAAACGGCAAGCTCCCGAAAATAAAGCCCGCGCTTATGGCGGACGCTATCGCGACTACGACGGGAGCGGTTCTGGGAACCTCCACCGTCTCGACCTTTGTGGAATCCGCGTCAGGCGTCAGCGCAGGCGGCCGCACGGGTCTTACCGCGCTTACGACGGCGGTGCTGTTTTTGGTGTCGATGCTGGCAGCGCCTGTGTTTATCGCCATTCCGTCGTTTGCGACGGCTCCCGCGCTTATTATCGTGGGATTTCTGATGTTCAGCGCGGTGACGGAGATAAAGTTCGACGACAAAAACCTCACCTCCGCTATCCCCGCGTATCTTTGCATTATCGCAATGCCGCTGTTCTACAGCATTTCCGAGGGGATCGCTCTGGGCGTTATCTCCTACGTCGTTATCAACCTCGTCTGCGGCAAGCGCAAGGAAATAAACCCGCTGATGTATGTGCTGGCGGTGCTGTTTGTGGTTAAGTATATTTTCTTGTAATTGTTTAATTACAAAACAAAAAAACTGCGCCGCAGGAGTATTTACAGTCTTTATGTGGAGTTGCCTTAGTGATCGGAGAATTATTATGGATCATATTGCTCATATTCGTCCCGCGGACAAGGCGGAGCAAACGGTCGCCGAGCATTGCAGACAGACCGCCGAGCTTGCCGCAGGATATGCGGAGAAGCTGGGCTTGGAGCATACGGCATATCTTGCCGGCGCGCTTCATGATATCGGGAAATTAACAAACGATTTCAACGAGTACATTCACGGAAATACATCATTTTCACGAGGCACGCTTGATCACAGCTTTGCCGGGGCAAAATATCTCAACGAGCTTGTTTCAATGTCCGAAGATAAAATGCTGAAAAGAACCGCACAGCTTATGGGAAGGGTCATCCTCTCACATCACGGCTTGCACGACTGGATCACCGAAGAAGGCGAAGATGTCTACGAGCTGCGCACCGAGAATGAAAAGTATTATGCGGAAATAAAGAATAACTTATCCGAGCTGAATTTCCTGACCGATGCAAAAGGCGCGCTTTCGGACGCTTCCGCCGAGATCAAAACCATACGGGCGAGGATAAAGCGGCTTGCGGAGAACTCAAATAAAGCAAAGGAATCGTTCGCGTTCTACCTTGGTATGCTTGAGCGGCTATTGCAGTCAATTCTTATCGACGCAGACCGGACGGATACCGCAGACTTTATGTCAAACTCCCGGACAGAGATGAAATTTGACATGCAAGATCTCTGGCGGGAAATGCAGCTTCGACTGCAAAAAAAGCTCAGTGCGTTTTCCGACAACACAGATCCTATCTCACTGCAGCGGCGGGATATTTCCGACCGCTGCGAGGCGTTTGCGCATCATGAAGTGCGGATATGCCGGCTGATCGTTCCTACCGGCGGCGGAAAAACACTCTCTTCTTTGCGGTTTGCGGCGAGTTATGCCGCCGAACATGATATGGACAGAATAATCTATATCGCGCCGTTTATGTCGATCCTGGAACAAAACAGTGATATTATTAAGGAAATAGCGGGCGGGGAGTTTTTTCTTGAACATCATTCGAATATGCTGGCGGAGATAGCCGAAGATGACGGAGAACTGCATGAGTATGAGCTGCGCTCGGAAAAGTGGGACTCGCCTGTTATCGCAACAACTATGGTGCAGTTTCTGAACTCCCTTTTTTCGGGGAAAAGCAGCGCCGTGAGACGTATGCACCGCCTGTCGAGAGCGGTCATCATTGTAGATGAAGTGCAGTCGGTCCCGCTTAAATGCGTGTATCTGTTTAATTTGGCGATGAATTTTCTAAGCCATATCTGCGAAAGCACGGTCGTGCTGTGTTCTGCGACACAGCCGCGGTTTGAGGAACTGACGGAATTTCCGCTGCTGCTTGATGAAAACAGCAGTATGACAGGCGATCATACTGCCGATTTTGAGGCGTTTCGCCGCACGGAGATCATATACGAGGAACAGAAGGGCGGCTTTTCGTATGACGAGGCGTCTTTGTTTTGTGAGGAACGTTTTTTCGAGCACAAAAGCCTGTTATGCGTGGTAAATACCAAGGCAGCGGCAAGCTCGCTCTATCAGCGTCTGCGCGGCACCGCAAATGCCGCTGTTTATCATCTGAGCACAAATATGTGCCCTCAGCACAGGCGCGATGTGATAAACGATATGAAGGAAAAGCTCTCGGCGCGCAAGCCCGTTATCTGCGTGACAACTCAGCTTATAGAAGCGGGCGTGGACATATCGTTCGGCTGTGTTGTGCGTTCGCTTGCAGGAATGGATAATGCCGCGCAGGCTGCCGGAAGGTGCAACCGACACGGCGAATATGACCGAATTTGTCCGGTTTACATAATGGAGCTTTGGGAAGAAAAGCTGGGCAATTTAAGAGAGATCAGTTCGGCGCAGAATGTTTCACGCCAAATTTTTGATATGTTTGACATATCGGAGAATGCCGATTATCTCAGCGTTTCTGTACAATCCGATTACTTTGATAAGCTGTACCGCGCTAACAGGGAGACTTTGCGCTATCCCGTCAAAAGAACAGATGTCGGAAATTTGATCAATCTATTGTCTTTGAACAAGGGCTGGGTAAAAAACAAAGACCGTGAGTTTTGCGGACAGGCTTTCAAGACCGCCGGAAAGCTGTTCCAAGTTATTGATAATAATACTGCCGATGTTGTTGTTCCGTATAATGAGGATGCGAAAAAGCTGATCTCGCAATTAGAAACGGCAGAAAACCCGCACGAAATATTGAGGCTTTTGCGTCGGGCGCAGAAATACTCTGTGGGGATCTACGAGGGCACAGATCGCGCGCTTCGTTCAAGCTCCGCGCTGCGGATGCTGCCATGCGGCGCGGTCATATTGGACGAGCGGTTTTACGACAAGGAATACGGCGTTATTACCGAAGGCGGCGAGCATGAAGTGTTGTTATTCTGAAAGGAGAGATGAGGATGAATATTGAATTCCCCAAACACCGCAATACCGTTGAGTTTCAGGTCTCGGGAAAATACGCGCTGTTCACCGATGTTCTCACAAGAACAGGCGGCGAACGATGTACTTACATGATCCCGACCTACGAAGCGCTCAAAGGCATTCTTCACAGCATTTATTGGAAGCCTACGCTTATCTGGTATATTGACGCCGTGCGCGTTATGGATCCCATCCGAACAGTTCGAAAGGGTATCAGACCTATCGTGTACGGAGGCGGAAACGACCTCGCCTATTATACCTATCTCGAGGACGTGCGTTATCAGGTCCGCGCGCATTTTGAATGGAATCCCAACCGCCAGGAGCTTGAGAGCGACCGCAACGAAAACAAGCACCACAATATCGCAAAGCGTATGATCGAACGCGGCGGACGGCGGGATATTTTTCTCGGAACGCGCGAGTGTCAGGGTTACGCAGAGCCTTGCGTGTTCGGAGAAGGCGACGGCGCGTATGATCAAAGCGGCGAGATACCTTACAGCCTTATGCTGCACGGGTTCACCTATGCTGACGAGGCTTTGCTCGACGAGGACAAGGGGCAAATGACCGTCCGCTTCTGGACTCCGGTCATGAAGAACGGCGTTATCCGGTTCATTCGTCCCGACGAATGCACGGTCAAACGTCATATCCGCCAAATGGAGATAAAGCCGTTCGGCAAAGAGCACGGGAATTTCTCGGGACTTGATGAGGAGGGACTTTCTCTGCTTGCGGGAGGTGATGAGCTTTGAGCTGGACCGAAGAGCTGTATAAGGTCTATGATCAGCAATGCGGCGTTGAACACAATGACGGAAAGGTCTTGCTGCCGATCTCGCATTCTACCGCCAACGCGCAGATAGAGGTGACGCTAAGGGAAGATGGGAGCTTTGTCACCGCAAGGGCGCTTACGAAAGAGGAAGGGCAGAACACGATCATTCCGGTAACGGAGGATTCGGGCGGGCGAACAAGCGGCATCTGCGCTATGCCGTTTGCGGATAAGCTGATCTATCTTGCGGGCGATTATATGCATTACGCCGATAAAGACAATTCTGAGAACTTTAACGTGTATATTAAACAGCTGAACGGCTGGCATGAAAGTCCGTATACGCATCCCTCGGTAGACGCGGTATATTCCTACATATCACAGCGAACCCTTATGCGGGATCTGATCGACTGTCATGTGCTGGAGACAGACCTCAATTCGGGAAAACTGGCGGACGGCGTTAAGATCGCAGCTATTTCACAGGAAGACGCGTTTGTGCGTTTTCGAATTCAGTCTGATAATCCCGAAACATGGAAAGATAAAACACTGTACGATAGCTTTATAGCATGGTACGACAGCATAATGGAAGAAAAGCAGCTTTGTTACGCAACCGGTAATGTGATCCCCGCGACCTATAAACACCCCTCAAAAATTCGGGACACCGGCGATAAGGCAAAGCTCATTTCCTCCAATGATGAGAGCGGCTTTACATATCGCGGGCGCTTTGCGGATAAGAACGAAGCGATCTCGGTAAGCTATGATTTCTCTCAGAAAATGCACAACGCCCTGAAATGGATGATATCGAGGCAAGGATTAAGATTTGATTCGATGCGGCTTGTTGTCTGGGCGAGCGGCTCCAAACAAGCTCCTGATATTTTGGAGGCTCCGATAAAGTTTGACGAGGATGACGACGAATTCTTCGACGAAGCTGATGTGCCCGATACCGAACCCATCTACCGACAGCGGCTGAAGGACTGCATATACGGTTCGCGGGAAAAAGATAAAATGCTCAAGATCGATCCCGATTCTAAGGTCATGATAATGGCTGTTGACGCTGCAACGACAGGCCGTCTGTCGATCGCTCTTTACGAGGAGCTGGAACATTCCCGCCTGTTGGAACAGCTTGTAAAATGGCACAGCGAGACGGCGGCTTTGCGTTACTTCTCAAAACAGCGGACAAGCCGATTTTGTTCCTTCTCCGTGCGTGATATAATCAATTGCGCCTACGGTTTGGATAATGGAAAAGGCTATCTCGATTGTAAGGATGAGGTCAGAAAGGACAACGTGCTGCGCCTTATTCCCTGTATTACACGGGGACTGCCGCTTCCCGCGGATATTATGCGGAATCTGTTTTATAAGGCGTCGAATCCGCAAAGCTATGACCGCAAATTCAATAACCACCGCAAGGTAGTCGAGACCGCCTGCGGTATGATACGCAAATTCAATATTGACAGAAAGAAAGGAGTTATTACTATGGCTTATGACCCTAACGAGCGTGACCGCAGCTATTTATACGGCTGTTTGCTCGCGATAGCGGACGCGGCGGAGTATGCGTCTTTTGACGAGGCAGACAGAAAAAACCGTGAAACAAATGCAAGACGATACTGGAATATGTTCTCAAAACGTCCTTATTCCACTTGGAAAACTATCCGAGAGCAGCTCGGCGTATACATGAACAAGCTGGGATCATCACGCATACGGTATGAGAAGATGTTTGACGAGGTTATGGCGAAGTTTGATCTCAAGGAGTTCTCAGACAATAAACCGCTGGAGCCGGCGTATCTGCTAGGCTATCAGCACTATCACTCGGAGATATTTAAGAAGAAAGAGGAGGAATAAACTATGTTAGACCACAAAATTGATTTTTCGGTGATCATCACCGCAACAAACGCCAATCCCAACGGCGACCCGCTTAACGGCAACCGTCCCCGCGAGACCTTTGACGGCTTCGGAGAGATCTCCGATGTCTGCATCAAGCGCAAGATACGCAACCGCTTGCAGGATATGGGCGAGAAGATCTTCGTGCAGTCGGACGACCGCTGCGACGACGGGTTCGATTCGCTTCACACACGCGTCAATAATAACGAGGCGATAAAAGCGATCAGCAAGGGCAAGAAAACCGACCGCAGCGAGTTTGCAAAGGCTGCCTGCGCCGAGTGGATCGACGTCCGCAGCTTTGGACAGGTATTCGCGTTTAAAGGGGACGAGGTATCTGTCGGCGTTCGCGGTCCGGTAAGCATTCAGCAGGCGATAAGCGTGTCGCCCGTTGATGTTGTAAGTATGCAGATCACAAAAAGCGTAAACAGCGAAGGCGGCAAAGAGGGCAAATCCTCCGATACCATGGGCATGAAGCACCGCGTTTCGTTCGGGCTGTATGTAGTCCACGGAAGCATAAACTGCCAGCTTGCGGAGAAAACAGGATTTTCGGCGGAGGACGCGGCGAAAATAAAAGAGGCGCTCCTCACATTGTTTGAGAACGACGCTTCTTCGGCAAGACCCGAAGGCAGTATGGAAGTATGCCGTGTTTATTGGTGGGAACATAACAGCAAGACCCCGAAAGTCAGCTCTGCAAAGATACACCGCGCGCTGAATATTACATTGAAAGAGGGAGTTTCTGTTCCGCGAAGCTTTGCCGATTATGATGTTGCATTGAACGGATCCTTCGATATTCAGCCGGAGATAATCGACTTGATGTGATGTATAACGAGGAAAATTACTTACAGCTTTCGGGAATACAGCATTTTGCGTTTTGCCGTCGGCAATGGGCGCTGATCCACATTGAACAGCAATGGGAGGAAAACTTCCGCACTGCCGACGGAAGGATCATGCATGAAAAAGCTCACGACAGCGGCTTTCACGAAAAACGCGGAGATGTTGTCATTTCCCGAGCAATGCAGATATCGTCGGCGGAGCTTGGCGTCAGCGGAGAATGTGACGTTGTGGAATTCCACAGGTCGAAGGACGGGGTCTCTCTGTTTGGGCTTGAGGGCACATATAATGTAGTTCCCGTAGAGTACAAACGCGGTCAGCCAAAAGTCGACGATTGCGACAGATTGCAGTTGTGCGTGCAGGCGCTTTGTCTTGAGGAAATGCTCTGCTGTGATATCCCGCAGGCGTTCTTGTATTACGGTGAAACGCATAGACGGATCGCTGTCGAGCTGGACGCCGAGCTTAGAACAAGAGCGGTAGAAATGCTCAAAGAAATGCACAAGCTGTACGAACGGCAGCATACGCCGAAAGTCAAGCGCACAAAATCTTGCAATGCCTGCTCTTTAAAGGATATTTGTCTGCCGGTGCTGAACAAGGAGCGAAGCGCGGCGGCGTATATTTCCGAGACACTGAATGAGGACAGCTGATGAAAAAATTGTTGAATACACTCTATATCACAACTCCTGACCGTTATCTTTCGTTGGAAGGAGAAAATGTTATTATCTCCGCGGAGCGTCAGGAGATAGGCAGAGTCCCGCTTCATAATCTGGAACGGATCATGTCTTTCGGCTGTGCGGGAGCCAGTCCGGCACTGATGGGGAAATGCGTTGCCGACGGCAGAGAATTGGTATTTATGACCCGTTCCGGAAGATTCCTTGCAAGGGTAGAGGGCGAAGTAAACGGCAACGTTCTGCTGCGGCGGACTCAGTATAGATATGCGGACGATAGATCGAAAAGCCTGTCGATCGCAAAAAATATGGTCTCAGCAAAGCTTTATAACAGCCGTTGGACATTGGAGCGAACTATACGCGATCACGCTATGCGGATAGATACAGAAAAAATCTCCTCAAGATCCTCGTTTTTGCTCGGAGAGTGTGTACTGTCGTCCCCCACGCGGGGACGAGGATTGAAATCGCGAAAAATCCGTCATTTTTAGCCCCGACAGATGTCGTCCCCCACGCGGGGACGAGGATTGAAATAGGTGCGTCGGCAGATCAACTGTGTCCGTACCGCGTCGTCCCCCACGCGGGGACGAGGATTGAAATCTGTAAATGCAAGCAAGGTAGCTTTCCAGTCGCGGTCGTCCCCCACGCGGGGACGAGGATTGAAATCTCGATCTGCTTAATACAACGGCTGATAGCCTCGTCGTCCCCCACGCGGGGACGAGGATTGAAATGGCGATGTTATCGCGTATTACCGAAAGCTCGCCGAGTCGTCCCCCACGCGGGGACGAGGATTGAAATTTTTGCTGTTGGCTTGTATTATGTTATCTTATTGTCGTCCCCCACGCGGGGACGAGGATTGAAATTTTCGCCCAACGGGCGAGAGCTGAACGGAATTAACGTCGTCCCCCACGCGGGGACGAGGATTGAAATGCAGTTTTGCGTAATCGCGGATATTAAACTTAAGAGGTCGTCCCCCACGCGGGGACGAGGATTGAAATGCCCAAATTGTTTTTGGCAACGCCGACAGTTGTAAGTCGTCCCCCACGCGGGGACGAGGATTGAAATGTCTTTGTTTTCCTGTTATTGATTGTTGGAAAACGTCGTCCCCCACGCGGGGACGAGGATTGAAATTTGCTTCCGGTAATCTTTTCGGCGTTTCCAAGCTCGTCGTCCCCCACGCGGGGACGAGGATTGAAATTAACTAACGTAGCAACCCCCTGCGCATAGCGCAGGGTCGTCCCCCACGCGGGGACGAGGATTGAAATCTAACAGTTAAGAGTGTGGTATGATGGTATTATGGAGTCGTCCCCCACGCGGGGACGAGGATTGAAATCAAGCACATCAAATACACCCGCTCGATGAAGGGCGGTCGTCCCCCACGCGGGGACGAGGATTGAAATCTCTGTCATCTGAGCCTGCGAATCCTCGACAAGCTGTCGTCCCCCACGCGGGGACGAGGATTGAAATTTGTTATCCTTTTTGTTGTTTTTGCTGTCCTTGCGTCGTCCCCCACGCGGGGACGAGGATTGAAATCTGAAAGGGGGTGATTAAATGGGTCAAGGTCGCGTCGTCCCCCACGCGGGGACGAGGATTGAAATAGCCAACGAGAAGTTGCTAAAAAAGTAGAAGGCTTGTCGTCCCCCACGCGGGGACGAGGATTGAAATTGATGTTGTCGAGGGTGGTCTTGTTGTCGTCAAGCCGTCGTCCCCCACGCGGGGACGAGGATTGAAATCTAAAGAAATTTACGGCTTGATTATCCTCGGTCTTAGTCGTCCCCCACGCGGGGACGAGGATTGAAATTCCCGCCGCCACAAAAGCGGATTTGCACTGTGTAGTCGTCCCCCACGCGGGGACGAGGATTGAAATGCACTTGATGCGTATATTTTCGTAGTCAAATGCGTCGTCCCCCACGCGGGGACGAGGATTGAAATGCCACTTGAAAAAATTGTCGTCAATGCCAACTCCAGTCGTCCCCCACGCGGGGACGAGGATTGAAATATTGTCAACTCCGATAATTTGACTAAAACTATACGTCGTCCCCCACGCGGGGACGAGGATTGAAATGTCATTAAAATTTGCGCTAGAGTTAGTATTATTATGTCGTCCCCCACGCGGGGACGAGGATTGAAATTCCCACCCGTTGGCGGGTATTGCTTGCACCTTACGTCGTCCCCCACGCGGGGACGAGGATTGAAATCGCTTTAGTATTTCGCTAAGGCTATAAAAATCCGGTCGTCCCCCACGCGGGGACGAGGATTGAAATCCGCTCGGAAAGTTTAAGCGGGCAATTAACTATAGTCGTCCCCCACGCGGGGAAGAGGATTGAAATGCCTTGATTTGCAAGACCCG
>JAFLUD010000005.1:34688-46139 GCA_022508965.1 Oscillospiraceae bacterium | reverse complement strand
GAACCCACGACCTCTGCGTCCCGAACGCAGCGCTCTACCAAACTGAGCCACGCCTCGTTTTAGTCTCTGTCGGCAAGCCGTTTTGCCGCGCTTACCAATAACCTTTACAATTATATCATACAATCCCGAAAAAATCAAGTACTTTTTGCGAAAATTCCAAAAAAACTTTGTTTTGCCTTGACAGTGACGCAAAATTATGTTATAATACATTTTGCACACGCCGTTTGATGCCGCGCGGTTTCGGATCGCGTTTGGCGGGGCGGCAGGCTGCGCTCCGGTCGGTAGGCGTATTGCAGTGCGAAAACGCATTTTTGCGTTCTTTGGGTACTCGGTGTGAAAGCTGTTTACCCCACAATGTATGCTTTTGCATACTCTTATGGGTTCGAATCCCAACTGCTTGGCGCAGACTATGGTTAGTAAATGAACTGTCAATTCATTTAATCGCAAATGCTCCGTTCCGCGCGGAGGACGGCGAGCCGTTCTTCGCATATCCGTCAAGCCTTGCCGGCGGAAGGATACCGGGTAGTTGTCAGGGAATAGCGATTAGTTGTTAGTTTTAACGCTAATATATTCCCCGAACACTATGCTTAATTTCGCTGCCGCTTGCTGCCTTTGGGGGCTGCGCTTTTGCGGGGAGGGTTCCATCGGGGTTCCCAAACCGCAAAATCAGCCGATACAGGGGCGGAGCACTCATAGTCGCCATTGCCGATTTCGGAAAAAGGATGGGTTATTCCTCAAAAAATTGCTTTACATAATTTAAGGAGAAGTATTATGCTGTTTGAAAAATCGAAATACACACGCTCGACTGTCCGCACTCAGAATGAAGAAAAAACCGCGGACAGCTGGCAGACTGTTCTTGACTGCGTTAATTTCATGATAGCTGAGGGCGGGGAGGAATTTGTGGTCCTGACGCTTACGGATATCAAGCACAATATCAGGTACGTTCAGTCGGCGCCCGTCGGGGACGGCTTTACCGTGGAGCTTGGTATTGAGGAGGAAAACGGCACGCGGCTGGTCGAAAGGCTATGCTCGGCGGAGGAATGCGTGGAGGTGTTCCGCGAATTTTACGATACTTCAGACGTTTCAAACATTGACGAATACAGCGAGGTGGAGTTCTGAATGAAAAAGATAGTTCTCAATGAAAATCAAAAGGGGCTGCTGTTTCAAAACGGCGTTTTAAAGCGTATTCTCGGCGCGGGAAAGTACACGCTTTTCGGCGGGAAAAATGTGGAGGCGGTTTCCGTAAATCAAGAAATTTCTCCGGCGGGGTGTCAGCTTCAGAAGCTGCTCGACTGCCCCGACGCTAAGGATCATGTGAGCGAGGTCTTTGTCAAGAACGGAGAGGTTTGTCTGCACTATGTTGACGGGTGCTTCGAGGAGTGTCTGACAGCGGGTAAGCACGCGTTCTGGAACGAGTGGGGCGTTCACGAATTTAAGATAGTTTCTACCGAAGAGCCTAAGATCACGGATATTC
The DNA here is from genome assembly GCA_022508965.1 of Oscillospiraceae bacterium. Taxonomy (GTDB): domain Bacteria; phylum Bacillota; class Clostridia; order Oscillospirales; family Ruminococcaceae; genus CAG-115. The sequence goes on along the minus strand of JAFLUD010000005.1, from coordinate 44,665 downwards.
CCGCTACAATTATAAAGCAACTCGGCTCGGGATTTGTGACCGAGATATTCGTGCCCGATCAGAGCAAGGCGGTCATCTGCTATGACGGTATGCCCGTGGAAAACGTCGGCTCGGGGCGTTACTATTACTGGAACGGCGCGGTGAAGGTTACTGCTCCGACGTACAGTATGCGTATCCAGAATCTGCTCATCAACGGGCAGGAAATTCTCACTAAGGATAAGGTGGGAGTGCGCGTTAATTTCTCGGTGGACTGGAAGATCGTCGACTATGTGAAGGTCTTTGAAAACTACCCCAACATCACGCAATCGCTCTACACGGCGGCGAGACTGGCGCTGAGGGATTTCCTCGGGGGGAAAACTATGGACGAGCTGCTTTCCGAGCGTGATAGCATAGGGAACGAGGTTCTTGAGGAACTGAAAAAACGCGCCGCGGATATGTACCTCGAGATCGTTTCGGCGGGCATCGTTGACGTGATCCTGCCGGGCGAGATTTCCGCTATCATGAACTCTGTCCTGGCGGCGGAAAAGCGCGCTCAGGCGAACGTCATCACGCGCCGCGAGGAGGTCGCTTCCACGCGCTCGCTGCTGAATACCGCAAAGCTGATGGACGAGAACGCTACGCTGCGCCGCTTAAAAGAGCTAGAGTACATAGAGCGTATCTGCGAGAAGGTCGGCGAGATCACCGTTGACGCGCGGAGCAGTATTCTTTCGCAGCTGACTCAGATCGTTGGGAATGACGATAAGAAATAAAATTAAGGCGGCGCTTGTGGGTGCCGCCTGCTGTTTATAACATCATTAGCTGCTAAGAAAACATTACACTATTTATAGTTTCAATTTCCATAGTAAAGCTCTCCCTTATAATCTAATACAACCTTTATCTTTGCTGTATATGTGCGCATAGGATCCCCGTAAACTCCATAAGCACATAAGGCGTCTGACAAAAAATTAAAAACATCTTCTTTGGATACTTCACCTGTTTTGGGGAGCGATATGTCTATAATATCCCACTTTAAGACTGTATCAACTGCATACTTTTGTTTTAACATTTCGTCAGTCGTCCCATCAAGATAGTTACTAGCCAATATTAAATTTATTAAGTGTTCCTTATCAATTTGCTTATAAAAAAGCACAAATGTTTCTTTCCAATTTTCCTCGCGGTCGGCAATGCCGCAATACATCAACGCGATTTTGTTTTCCCTATCAATTGTCCATGCAGTCGGAACAAAGGGATTTCCTCTAAAAAGACCGCCTCTCGGATCCGTTAACCCTGCGTCCTTAAACATCTGTTTTTCTTCCTCAGTTAGATAAGCATTTTCAAAAGCCATAACAATTCTCCTTTGATAGTTGACAAGCAGGCGGCGCTTGTGGGTGTCGTCTTTTTTACCATTTAATCCTCTAATTCCGGGACGCAATGAATTTCTGTTATAAGCATACCGCCGGAACTTTCGCTCAACGCCGAAAATGCTTCTAAAATAAGCGATATCATTTCATCTTTTTGCTTAAAAGAGTTTTTTGGCATAACAATTTTTGATATTTCACGAAGCATTTTATTGTTTGCTGTTTTTGTGAGTTTTGAAGCTGTTTCAATGCGAATCTCAGAATTATTACACAAAAACGCCCAAAAAATCGGATCGGAATCGCGTCCTCCGCCCAGTTCAATTAATATTGCATTTCTTTCTCTATCAATACACCAATCTGTATATTTGGGAATAAATGATCTTGTCCTTTTACCGCTCCAATCCCTTATGCCTAATGAATTATAAAAATCCTTTTCTTCATCGGAAACTCTCTCCCATACAAACGCCATAACAATTCTCCTTTAATAGCTGTGCAAGCAGGCGGCGCTTTTCGGTGTCGCCTTTTTATCCGTTTAGCCTTTTTTCCTCTACGAACTCTATATCGGAAAGCAATTGAAGTTCTACCTTTTTTCCCTTGTACATTATAAATGTTATTTCACCGAGAATATTCATTAAATCACTTTTCTGCGATTCCAGTTGTTTTGAAGCTATCATATTCATGATCCAAGTTGTTTTATCAATTGACAGTCTGGTTTCAACGTCAATTATTGCTTTCCTATTTTTCCATATAAGAGCATAAGTCTTTGGGGTTTCCAAGGCGCCACCACCCAACCAAACAAAATATATTTCTCGTTCTGTGTCAACGTACCAATTCGTGGCCTCAGAAACCTTCCTTTTTTTCCCGTCATAAGTAAGGTTAAAAGACTCAAACAGTTCCAATTTTTCCAAAACCTTTTCTTTGATAAATGCCATAACGATTCTCCTTTGATAGTTGACAAGCAGGCGGCGCTTTCTAGCACCGCCTGTTTTTTATTTGCGTATTTTTCTGACTTTGACTTTGACGGGGGCGCTCTCCTCCTGCGGTTGGAGCTTTTTGGGCTGTCTTGACGCGTTTTCTTCCGAGGCGATCTGGGCGGCGTAGTAGGCTTGCTCGTAAAAATACTGCTGGGAATTGAGCGGCGGCTCGTCGTTTTGCACTCTTCTGTATTTCCCGTCGGAGAACAGCTCGCGTGCCTTTACATTATCGCTGAGCATTGTGGAGAAATTTCCGCAGACTTTATCGGCAAGTTCCTTATCAAGAATGGGCGCTGCTACTTCGACGCGGCGTTCGGTGTTACGGGTCATAAAGTCCGCGCTGGAAATGAACACGCGGCGGCGGTTCTCTTTACCGAAAATGTAGATGCGCGAATGCTCTAAAAATCTTCCGACTATCGAGATCACGCGGATATTCTCGGTGTCGCCCTCGATGCCCGGGATAAGGCTGCAAATTCCTCGTACGATCAGCTCCACGCGGACTCCCGCGCGGGAGGCTTCGGCGAGCTTTTCTATCAAGTCGCGGTCGGTGAGGGAATTTATCTTTATTCCTATATAGCCGTCGCTGCCGTAGGTTATCTCGTTGTCGATGAACTCCACGATGCGGTTTTTCAAGCCGCGCGGCGCTACCAGCAGGCGGTTAGTTCCCCCCGCTGTATTTCCCACCATAAGGGCGTTGAACACCACCGACGCGTCCGCGCCGATGTCTTTATTGGCGGTCATCAGCGTCATGTCGGTGTACAGCTTGGAGGTGCGCTCGTTGTAATTGCCGGTGCCTATCTGGGTGATGTAGCCGACGTCGTTTCCGTCGCGGAGCGTTATCAGCAGCAGCTTGGAGTGTACCTTCAGCCCGTCGAGTCCGTAAATTACATTCACTCCGGCGTCTTCGAGCTGCTTTGACCAACCGATGTTGTTTTCCTCGTCAAAACGCGCGCGGAGTTCCACAAGAGCAAGAACGTTCTTGCCGTTTTCGGCAGCGCGGTTGAGGGCGTTTATTATCTTGCTGTCGCGGGCTACGCGGTAGAGCGTGATCTTTATGGAGGATACGTCGGGATTTACCGCGGCTTCCTCCAAAAGGCTGATGAACTGATTGATATTCTCATAAGGATAGGTGAGCAGGATATCGCGCTTTCTGATCTGGTCGATAAGCGGGATATTCGGGAGGATCGCGGGGGATTTTTGCGGAGAGAGGGAGTCAAAAAACAGCTCGGGGTTGTTCTCAAGGCGTTTTTCGAGTGAGGAGATAAATCCCATCGAGAGCGGCGCGGTCTGCTTGAACACAAAGCTCTCGTCTACGTCGAGCATTTTTGTGATTATCGACACGGTGTCGCTGTCGGGATTGCCGTGGAATTCCACGCGGACGGGGCTTAGCTTTTTGCGCTTCTTCACCAGCTTGCTCATGATGTCGCGGAAATCGACATCGTGGTCGTAAAGTCCCTCGTCAATCGGGATATCGGCGTTTCGGGTTACTCTGAAAATGCACTTGGAATGTATCTCGAAGTTGTCCCAGACCTGCTTTGCGTAGCGGCAGATCAATTCCTCTATCAGCATGAAACGCCCGGGAGCATTTGAGGGTTTGCCGTCCTCGGAGGTCGTGTTCGGCAGGAATACCACGCGCGGGAGATTCTCGGAAGCCGGCATAATTCCGAACGTATACTTTCCGGAGCTGTCGGTTTTTTTGCGGATCTTGCAGCCGATGTATATTTCCCCGCTTTTGAAAAACGGCACGGGATGCGTTTTATCTACGATTCCCGTGAACAGAAGCGGGCGTATCTCGCGGTTGAAGTATGCCTTGAAGAACGCGTCCTCTTCGGGCGAGAGCTTTTCTTCATTGATATGCTCCGCGCCGAACGATGCTATGCCGCGCATTATCTCCGCGTAGATCTCGTCTTTTTGCGGGATCAGCGCGCGCACGCGTTTAGCTATCGCGGTGAGCTGTTCTTTGGGGGTCATGTTGGTTTTGTTGTCGCGGTCCTTCGGATCGACAAGGAGCTTGTCGTGCAGGCTTCCGACTCGTATCATAAAAAACTCGTCAAGATTGGAACAGAATATCTGCACAAATCTCAGACGCTCGAACAGCGGCGTTGTTTCGTCGCGCGCTTCTTCCAGCACGCGCTCGTTGAACTTCAGCCACGAAAGTTCTCGGTTATCAAAAAAGCTGTCGCCCATTCTCTCAATTCCTTTTTAATGTATTTTTGCGGTTTTTTATCCGCGCTTTTCCCTCAGCTCCGAAGCGGTTTTTATGAACTCCGTGAACAGCGGGTGCGGGCGGTTGGGGCGGGATTTGAACTCGGGGTGGAACTGCACGCCGACAAAGAACGGATGTTCGCTCTGCGGAAGCTCCACTATCTCTACCAGCTTGCCGTCGGGGGATAATCCCGCGAATTTAAGTCCCTTGTCGGAGAGCTGCTCGCGGTATACATTATTGAACTCGTAGCGGTGGCGGTGACGCTCGTAAACCAGCTCATCGCCGTATACGCGGCAGGAGATGCTGCTTTCGTCCAGCTTGCAGGGGTACAAGCCAAGTCTCATCGTGCCGCCCATTTCTACGCCCTTCTGGTCGGGCATGAGGTCGATCACGCTATGCTCGAACTCGCCGAATTCGGCGGAGTTGGCTCCATCAAGTCCGGCGACGTTTCGCGCGAACTCTATCACTGCCATCTGCATTCCGAGGCAGAGCCCGAAATATGGGAGTTTATTCTCACGCGCATAACGCACGGCTTCGATCTTGCCCTCGATCCCGCGGTCGCCGAATCCGCCGGGAACGCAGATTCCGTCGCAGTCGGACAGCAGCCCGGGGGCGGACTCCTTGGTTATCTCCTCGGAATTTATCAGCTTTATATCGACGTTGCAGCCGTTTACCGCGCCCGCGTGACGTATGCTCTCGATCACCGAAATATACGCGTCGGGAAGAGCCACATATTTTCCCACAAGCCCTACTGTAAGCGGCTTGGTGGCGTTCTCCTGGCGCTGTACCATGGTCTCCCACTCGGTGAGGTCGGGCTTTCTGTCTTCAAGACCCAGATGATAGCACGCGGAGTGCGCTAAGCCCTCGCGCTCGAGCATAAGCGGCACGGCGTACAGCGAGGAGGCGGTGAGATTCTGGATAACGTCCTCGGTGCGGACGTTGCAGAAATTCGCGATCTTTTCGCGCATTTCCATCGGAACTTCGCTTTCGCTGCGAAGCACCAGTATGTTCGGCTGGATACCAAGCGACAGCAGCTCTTTTACGCTGTGCTGGGTGGGCTTGGTCTTAAGCTCGTTGCTGCCCGTGATAAACGGAAGCAAGGTTACATGAATGTACAGGACGTTTTCTCTGCCCTTTTCGTAGCTTACCTGGCGGATCGCCTCCAAAAACGGCGTGGACTCGATGTCGCCGACGGTTCCGCCTATCTCGGTTATCACCACGTCAACAGGCTCGGCGCCGCTGTTCGCTGCGCGGTAGACGCGGCTCTTTATCTCATTGGTGACGTGCGGAATTACCTGCACCGTTCCTCCGAGGAAATCGCCTCTGCGTTCTTTATTCAAGATAGTCCAGTAGATCTTTCCCGTGGTCACGTTGGAATTCACCGACAGATTTTCGTCGATAAAACGCTCGTAATGTCCGAGATCGAGGTCGGTCTCAGCGCCGTCGTCGGTTACGAATACCTCGCCGTGCTGATACGGCGACATGGTCCCCGGATCGACGTTAAGATACGGGTCGAACTTCTGGATGGTTACGCGGTAGCCGCGCATTTTAAGCAATCTTCCCAGGGACGCGGCGGTTATTCCCTTTCCAAGTCCCGAAACAACTCCGCCCGTTACAAAAATATATTTCGTCGTCATTTTGTTCTTCCTTTCCGCAATACTTAAAATTATTATATCACTTTATTCTCTTTTTTTCAATATGAATTTACAAGAAATCAGAAATTTTTACACAGAAAAAACCGCCGGTTACCCCGACGGCTTTGATTCTGATTACAGGAGCTTTTTGTAAAGCTCGGTGATCTCCTCGACGGAGGTGTCGCGCGGGTTTCCGGGACGGCAGGCGTCGTCAAACGCGGACTGCGCGAGGAACGCTACGTCTTCGGGTTTTACGATAGACTTCAGATCGGCAGGGATCCCGACGTCCTTGGAGAGCTGCTTCACCGCGTCAACTGCGGCTTTTCTGTATTCCTCCTGAGACATCTTATCGGTGCCTTCCACGCCCATCGCCTTTGCGATATCGCGGTATTTCTCGCCTGTGTTGGGGGCGTTGTATTCCATAACCGTAGGGAGAATTATGGCGTTCGCGATCCCGTGGGGCGTGTCATAGAGCGCGCCGAGCGGGTGCGCCATGGAGTGAACTATTCCCAAACCGACATTCGAGAAGCCCATGCCGGCTACATACTGTCCGAGAGCCATTCCCTCTCTGCCGGCGGGATCGTTGTTTACCGCGCCGCGAAGGGATTTTGCGATGATCTCTATCGCCTTGAGATGGAACATATCCGACAGCTCCCAGGCGCCCTTGGTAATGTAGCCCTCGATTGCATGGGTGAGCGCGTCCATGCCGGTGGCTGCGGTGAGTCCCGCGGGCATCGTGCTCATCATATCGGGGTCAACGACCGCTACTACGGGGATATCGTGCGGGTCTACGCAGACCATCTTGCGGTTCTTCTCAACATCCGTGATAACGTAGTTTATGGTTACCTCGGCGGCGGTGCCTGCCGTGGTGGGAACGGCGATTATCGGAACGCTGGGCTTTTTGGTGGGGGCGACTCCCTCCAGGCTTCTTACATCGGCGTACTCGGGGTTGTTGATTATGATACCGACTGCCTTGGCGGTGTCTATCGACGAGCCTCCGCCGACTGCGATAAGATAATCCGCGCCGCATTCTTTGAATGCCGCTACTCCCGCCTGAACGTCCTCAATGGTGGGGTTGGGCTTGATCTTGGAGAATACCGTATACTCCAAGCCCGCTTTTTCGAGCACGTCGGTTACCTTTTTGGTGACCTCGAACTTTATGAGGTCGGGGTCGGAGCATACCAGCGCTTTTTTAAAGCCTCTGTTTTTTGCCTCGTCCGCGATGGCTAAGATGGCTCCCTTTCCGTGATAGGAGGTTTCGTTGAGTACAAAACGGTTCATAATGTTTATTCAGCCCTTTCTGTATTTTGCTCCGTGAGTTCCCACGGAAAAATTACTTGATCTCCTTGATGAGCGCGTTTACGCTTTCAAGCATATTTCTCAGCGACTCGATATCCGACTCGGTATTTCCTATTGCGGAATATACGTCCTTTATCTGCTCGTTTATGTCGGTCATCGCTTTCTTGATGCCGTGGAGGGTCTTTTCGATCTCGACAGCCTGCTTGGTGTTCTTATCAGCAAGCGTGCGGACCTCCTGCGCGATTACGTTGAAGCCCTGACCTGCGGCGCCCGCTCTCTTCGCCTCAATAGAAGCGTTGAAGCCGATGAGCGTCAGCTGAGTGGAGGAGCTTTCTATCGTCTTTATGATGCTGTCGGTTATCTCGACTGCCTTGGCGCTTGCCGCGGCGGATTCCTTGATTGACGTGAAGCTGTCGGCGAGCGCGGTTATTCCCGAAACAACGGAATCGGTCTGCTTGTTTATGTCGATGAAGTGATCGTGAACGTCCTTGAACGCCGTGTCGCTCTGCGTCGAATGGCTCTGCGCCATCATTCTCTGATAGCCTACGTCGGACAGCGCGTTTGCCATCTGATACAGCAGCTCGGCTGCCGCGTCAACCTGGCTCTTGGGTACGATCTTTACCTTATGTACGGCTCTTACATACTCCTCGGGATTTACTCCGATCTCGCGCGCTATCTGGCGGATCTTATTATCGTCGGGTTCTTCGGTGAGGACCTGACCTCCGATAAGCGAGCCGATATGATGTCCGTTTAACATAATAGGCGCGGCGAAGTCAACCAGCCCCGCATGGCAATAATACACCGACGGTCTTCCCGTGCGGGAGGACTCGGAGCCGCCTTGAAGATCGCACTTCTCGCAGCGCTCGCAGCCTACATGCGACGGGCGGGTGTACTTCATGCAGAACTCGGTGGGGTTGGAAAGCTGTGTTACCGAGCCGGTGCGGTCGGTCGCCAGCGCCGCCATTCCGGTCGCATTCGCGAACGCGTCCTGAAGCGACTGAAGCGTGTGACGGTCGATTACGTCCAACAATGTGATGCTATCTAAATCCATAGTATTAACTCCCTTATTCAAAATATTCTACATTTATTATACTATAAATTTCAAAATAAATCAAGATGGTATTTTGTAAAAAATAATACTTGGCTCAAAAAAACGGCCTATAATTTTGTATAATTTATACAAATGTTATTAACAAGGTTATTTTTTGTCAGATTTTTCCTTTTTCCTGTAATTAAATGCAAGGGAAAAAATCGTGACCGCCGCGGCTATACACATCACGAAAAATATCATCAGCACAAATTCCTCCGAAAGCATTTTGTCGTGAACGAAAAAGTTTTCCAACGGCTCGGTGGTTTTATTGTTAATTAGGGTTGTAAAGGAGAAGAGTATACCCTCAGCCAAAAGCGCCGCGGCTTGGGTCTCAAGCGGCAGTGTGCCCTTTACTCCGAACAGCGAGCCTTTTACGGCGTTTCTGATAAGCCAATAGATGTAAGCGATGCCCAAAAACAGCGCGGTGGTCGCTACATAGCTCTCGCACCACTGCGGTCCCGCTTCCATAATAAGGATATTGAGGCATACGCAGACCGTAAATACTTTAAACGCCTCGACGGTTATCTGCGTGCGGATGACCTGCTGGCGCTCGTCGAAGATCTCCTTTTGCTGTTCCAACGGATCGTTATTTACTATTTTTGCGCAGAATTCGTCAAAAGATTTTAAGCTCATGATCGCTCCTCCTTTTCTTCAATCTTGGAAGAATCGGCTTTGTCGATACTTCTCAAAACGACAAGGCTTATCACGCCGCACACCGCGAGCAGCGCAAACGATACCGCGAAAAGAAAAGCGTCGGAAAGCGCGCCGTCTGTCAAAATGCCGCCGTCTGCAAGGTCAAATGCGTGGCGCGTTATATTCAAAACCGCAATAAGAATGATCGTGACCGAGGTGACTTTTCGCGCGAAGTTTCCGTTTATCCCGACATAGCTGCCCTGTGCGGCGTTTCTGATAATATAATAGATAAGGCACGCCATTAAAATAAGCAGAAGCGGCGGCGAATAGCTTTCCGCCCATTTATAAAAGTAATCCATAATGATGCAGTTTAGCATTTCCGCGAACGCGAATATCAACAAGGTTTCCGCGATTATCTTTGTGCGGACTATTTTCTGACGCTCGTCGAGGATCTCCTTCTCGCTTCCCGGCTCGGTCAGTATCAGTTTTTCGCAGAATTTGTCAAATGATCTGAAGCTCATGATTTTCCTCCCTCTTCCCAAAAAAGCTCGTCAAGCGTCTTGCCCAGAGCTTTGCATATTGATATGCACAGATTTACCGTGGGGTTGTAATCGCCGTTTTCCACCGCGCTTATGGTCTGGCGGGTCACGCCGACTTTTTTGGCAAGCTCGTCCTGCGACAGATCCAATGCGGCGCGCGCGGCTTTCATTTTTAAATTCTTCGCCATCAAATCACCTCGCATTTTGATTGTAACACATCGCTTGCAAAATGTCAAGTATATTTTACATAATTTCAAAAATATTT
>JAFLUD010000005.1:0-34588 GCA_022508965.1 Oscillospiraceae bacterium | reverse complement strand
GTGCTGCCGCCTTTTCTGCCCATTGTGGCTATGTACGGCAGTCCCGAGCGGGTCAGAAGTTCCTTGGAATATTCCACGTTTACAAAGCCCACCGGAACGCCTATCACCATCGCGGGGGTGAAGCTCCCGCGTTCGGCAAGCTCGCAGATCCTCACCAATGCGGTGGGGGCGTTTCCGACCGCATAGATCACGGGCTTTTCTATCCGCGAGGCTATGTCCACCGACGCCGTGGCGCGTGTTATTCCCTGCTCGGAGGCCGCGCGGGCGGTCTCTTCATCGGACATGAAGCATTCGGCGGTGCAGCCGAGCTTTTCCAGCGCGGGTTTGTTGATCCCCGCCTTTGTCATGTTGGTGTCGGTTACGAACACCGCGCCGTTCCTTATGGTCTCCAGGGCAAGATCGACGGCGTTCTCGGAAAACTTCAGGCTTTCGCAATAATCGAAGTCTGCCGTGGCGTGGATCACGCGCATCACGATCGGCTTTTCCTTTGAGGGTATCTCACGCGGCAGCTCGCTTTCGATCATCTCGAAGCTGCGTTTTTCGATCTCGCTCGGGAGGACAAATTCCATCTTCAAAACTCGATACCCCTCCTTGCGGCTATGCCTTTTTCATACGGGTGTTTTTCGCAGTGGATCTCACTGATATAATCCGCGGCGTTTAGGAACGGCTCGGCGGGGTCTCTTCCCGTCAGCACGACCTCGGCGGACGCGCTTAGGATCAGCTTTTCAGCGAGCGTTCTGTCAAGCAGATCATGGTTATAGGCGGCGCAGAATTCGTCGAGAATGATCACGTCGAATTCCCCGAAAAAAACGCCGTTTAACAGCTTATTATGGCAGGCGGTTATCTCGGCTTTATCCGCGGCGGTCATGTTCTTGAAAAAGCCGTAATCTCTGTTGCAGCGGCTTATCTCAATATTCGGGACTGATCTCAGCGAGGCAAGCTCGGAGGTTTCATTCCCTTTCATAAGCTGCACGAAAGCCACCTTCATTCCCGCGCCCGCCGCGCGTACACAAAGCCCTATGGCGGCGGTGGTTTTTCCCTTGCCGTTTCCGCAATATATGTGGAGCATATCAATCCCGATTATTTCGACCGACGGCGGCTGACAGCAACCGCTGACGCGGCGATGGCTGCCGTTGCAAAAGCTATGGCGATGTTGGCGCCGGTGTCGGGGTTTTCTTTATCGGGAGCTTCGGGAACGGCGGTTTTATACGCGCTTTGGGGGAGCTTGTCTGACTTGAACGTCAGGGTTCTGTCGTACCACTGTTCGTTTTTGGTGCTCCACGCGGCAATAGCTATCTCGGCGTCGAGCGAGGTCAGCGGGACGCTGTAAACATACTGTCCGTCGGCGTTCTCGGAAAACGGGATGTACTGCGACTCGGGGGCATTCTGAGCCTGCTCAGCCGTCCCGACGAACAGCTTGCCGTAGCCCTTGCCCGAGAGCGTTACCAGAGCGGTCATCACGCCGTTCTCTACGGTAATATCGCAGTTTACTACCTTGAACATCGAGGCGTTGGATTCAACGTCGATATTGTAGGTGCCGTTGTTCAGCGCGGCGGGGGCTACTCCCGCGAAGGCGGTGAGGCACAGCGCGCCAAAGCACAGCGCTGCCGTCACCATAAACGTTATAACTCTTTTCATAATAAATTCCTCCAAAAAATTATTTAAACGTGCAATGCACATTTAGTCGAAATATTTGCGGTAAAGCTCTTCGGGGATCTCATAGAGTTCGCGGATATTCTGCTCGGTGAAGATCTCTTCCGAGGTTCCCGTATGCGTGATTTTGCCGCCCTTTATGCAGGCTATCCTGTCGGAGACTTTCGACGCGAGATCAAGCTCGTGGAGCGACAGTATGACCGCTATGTTCCGCTCGCGAACCAGCTTTTCGAGTATCTCGAAAAACACGATCTTATGGCGGATATCGAGGTAGGACGTAGGCTCGTCGAGCACGAGTATTTTCGGCTGCTGGCAGATCGCGCGGGCGAGCAGGATGCGCTGCCGCTGCCCGTCGCTTACGGAATTGAAATCCGCGTCGGCGAGGGCTTCGGCTTCGACGGTTTTCAGCGCGTTTTCGACGATCTCGCCGTCCTCCGCGCTCAACGCGCCGAACATTCCCGTGTAAGGATATCTTCCCGCGGCGACTACGTCGCGGCAGGTCATCAGGTCGGGCTTTACGCGTTCGGTGAGCATTACCGAAAGCAGCTTGGACAGCTTCGCGCGGCCGAGCTTTTCCGCGTTTTCTCCGCAGAGCGTTACCTCGCCGCCGCTCTTTTCCAGAAAGCCAGTGACCGCTTTTATCACGGTGGATTTTCCGCCGCCGTTGGGTCCTATCAGCGTGAGGATCTCACCGTAATTCACTTCAAAGGAAACGTTCTCTATAACGTTTCCTTTGCCGTAGCCCGCGGACAAATCCTTTACAGACACAGCCGTTTCCATCACATCTCGCCCCGCTTTCTTCTCACAAGGATCCCAATGACTACGGGTGCGCCGAATACCGCCGTTACGGTGCTGATACTAAGCTCGGTGGGGGACAGGGCGGTTCGGGCTATCATATCGCACGCCATGCAGAAAATGCTCCCCGCGAGAAAACAGGCGGGTATCATTACCGACGGCTTTGAGGTCTTGAGCAGCAGCCTTACGATATGCGGGACGGCTATTCCCACAAAAGAAACAGGACCCGCAAACGCCGTTACGCACGCGGACAGCAAGCCCGACAGCACTACGAGCATTACCTTCAAGAATTTCAGGTTGACGCCGACGCTTTGCGCGTAGCTTTCGCCGAGCATATACGCGCTCATCGGTTTTACGATAAAGACCGTTCCCAGTACCGCCGCGGCTGTTATCACAGCGATCGTAAGAACGTCGTTCATCGACATTCCCGAGAAGGTCCCCTTTGACCAGTCGTGGAGATTTACGATGTCGGAATCGCGCGCGAAGGTCACGGCGAAATCGGTTATCGCGGAACAGATATAGCCTATCATTATCCCGCAGACCACCAGCATGGACATTCGCTTCATTCTGCGCGACACCAGCAGCACGAAGCCCAGTGAGATAAGCGAGCCGACAAACGCTGCGGCGACCATTATTCCAGAGCTTACCGAATGCACATATCTGAACGCCGCGATCATTGTAAGAGCTACCGTGAGCTTGGCGCCCGAAGATACTCCCAGCACGAAGGGACCTGCTATCGGATTGTGGAAAAAGGTTTGCAAAAGATATCCCGACAGCGACAGCGCGCCGCCCAACAGCAACGCCGACAATGCGCGGGGGATCCTTATTTTCCACAGGATATCGGAGTATTCTCCGTGTGCGAAAATGGATCTCACGGCTTCGGCAAACGGTATGCTTGTGCTGCCGATGAAAACGCTTGATAACAGCGCCGCGAATACTCCCAGAATCAGCAGAGAGAACACCGTGATATTTCTTGCGCGCGGCTTACTCATGCACTTCACCGCTTTCGGGTCTATATAAGAACGTCGGGGTGTTTTCTTCGGCAGTCCCGCTGAATACCGAGTGGAAATCGTTTATCATGTCCCCGAATTTCATCGTTTCCTGGTAGAGGTTTTCCCTTGTACACCAGACGTTACCCTCCTTTACCGCTTTGAAATCGCGGAGCAGGGAGTTCTTCTCCAATATCGAATCAAGCGAGCTTATTTCGCCGCCTATCGTGCTGTTGTATATGATTATGTCGGCGTCCTTGGCTGACGCGTAGAATTTTTCCATCTCCATTACTACCGTAGAAAATGCGCTTTCGGAGTCGCCTAAGTCCTTGAAAACATACTCGCCGCCGCCGAGTTCTATCATCTTTGTGATGTAGTCTCCCGAACGCCGCGCGACCGCCTGGCCTGCTGTGTTTATGTAGAAAAAAGCTACGGTTTTTCCCGTGCTTTCGACGTTTTCGAGCGCCTTTAATTTCGCGGACTGTTCGTTGAAAAGGCGCTGTGCTTCTTCCGGCTTTCCGACTATCTCGCCGTATACCTTTATCCACTCGCCGCGTCCCAGCGGGTGCGGCTCGTAGCTTGCGTAGTCTATAAACACGGGGATCCCAAGCTCTAGCAGCTTTTCCTTGACCGCGGGGGAATGCTCGATCATTGTCGACTGTATAGACAACGTGCAACCGTTCGACAGCAGCAGCTCGTAATCGGGCTCGCGGTATTTTCCGGCGTAGAGTATTTTCCCGGAATTCATCGCGTCGCGGGCGTATTCAACGTACCACTCGTCGGCTCGTATGCTCGAAAACTTTACCGCGTCGCCTGAGCCAAGCTCGGCGAAAAGCCCCATTGCGGCGGTCGCGGCAAGGTAGAAATTCTCGGCGGGCTGTCTTATCACGGTGATCTCCGAGGCGAGCTTTTTGGGAGGTTCTTTGCCCTCGGGGACTACGAGATAGCGCGCTCCGAGCATCGTCGTTATCAGCGAATAGCCGCCCTCGTATCTGTCTATGGCGAACTGCTCGGCGTATTCGCTTTCTGCGCGTTCTTCAAAGATAAGTCCGCCGAGGTCGTCGGAGCCTGTGTTAATTTGAGGATTCTCACAAGCGGAAAAGAGCAGTGTTATTCCCACAAAAAACGCTAAAAAAAGTGTCGGTTTTTTCATTTATTTCTTCTTTCTTTTTATCAATATTACGATGACCGCGGCAACGACAACTGCCGCGCCTATTATCGCCGCGAACACGGGGAAATTGGGCGTTGAGGAAGCGTTTGACGCGTCGGAGGGGGTTTCCGAAATGACGCTTTCGGTGTAGGACGAAATCTCGCTTGATTCCTCGGGCTGCTCGGTTTGGCGAAGCTCTTCGCAGCTTACAAGCAGTGTGTATTCGATCATGTGCGGGGCGCTCATCGCGACGGTCTCCGCTTTTATCGGAAGCTCTGTATCAAGCGCGGGGATCACTACCGAGAATACCGAGCTGCCGTCGTTGCTCACAGGAGTATAGCCTACTCCGCCGATCTCCATAAAATCGTAGTTCGGACTGCTCCAGATAAGCTCGGCGGTTATCGTGCCGTTTTCTATATGTATGTCGGCAGGGGACTGTATCGTCGTTCTTCCCGTACCGCCGGAGAGCGTTATCTCCGCTTTGAAATCGCCGTTTGGCAAGCTGTTTTCCATATATTCCTCCAAAAATAAAAAACGTCTTTACCGCAAGTAAAGACGCACCAAAACACGCATGCGCTTTTTGCGCACGCGCTGACGTACTGCCAATTACTCGTGGCATTTTGTACCGACGGCGGGCAGGTCTCCCGGCTTAAGGATCATCGCTTGGAAAGGTCTTCCCGAAAAAATCAGTGACATTTTCTTTCCGCGCTCCTCTATTACGGTGACGAGTTCGTACAGGATTTGCACCTGTTTCCCTTTTCATCTGATCGTTTTTAAAACATCCGACACCCGACGTCATTTATTCAATTTATTTTATTGTAGCAAATTAATTCTATTTTGTCAATACCTTTTTCGGCAAACTTTTACAAGCCGTCGTTGAGGATCTTGTAAACCAGCTCCATGTTCAGATTTTCGCGCACCGACTGCGCTAAAAGGTCATACTGGCGGTTTTTGTAAGCAATTCTGTCGACTGCCTTACCGTCAAACGTAAGTCCTCTTCGGTCATAGAGCGTTTCGACTATGGTTTTTGAGATCTCGGCGCTGTCGAAAATACCGTGGATATAGCAGCCGTAGACGTTTTCGCTGTGCGCTCCGCCGCAGTTTAAAAGCGGCTGTCCTTCGGTTTCGGTTTGCCCCATGTGGATCTCGTAGCCCGAGAATTTCTTCCCCGAAAGAGCGGAAAACGCTCCGCCGATATTCTCGAAAAATCCCTCGGTCTGGGTGCGTTTTTTCTCGGCGCTGAATACGGTTTTTCCGCGGAGCAGTCCCATTCCGCGGATAGCTCCGCCGTTCTCGGAACAGAGCGGATCGGAGATCTCTTCGCACAGCATCTGGTAGCCTCCGCAGATGCCAAAGATCGGGGTTCCCCGCGAGGCGCATTTTTTCACCGCCGCTTCAAGTCCGCTTTCGCGCAGAAATCTCATGTCGGAAATGGTGCTTTTGGTTCCCGGGATTATGATGAGATCGGCGGTTTCCAGCTCCTCGGGCTTTGCGGCATATCGCACCGACACGCCGCTGTACTGTGAGAAAACGTCGAAATCGGTGAAGTTTGAGATCCTCGGCAAGCGTATTACCGCAATGTCTATGATCCCCTCTGCGGCGCGGTTTTCCAGCTTTTCGGAGAGGCTGTCTTCGTCCTCGATGTCGCAATGAATGTACGGAATTACACCGGCGACGGGAATTTTGCCGCGTTGTTCGAGAATGTCGATCCCGTCGGAAAAAATATTTTTATCGCCGCGGAATTTGTTGACGACAAGTCCCTTTACCATGGCGCGCTCGGATTCCTCCAACAGCGCGAGCGTTCCCAAAAGCTGAGCGAAAACTCCGCCGCGATCAATGTCGCCGACCAGCAGCACGGGCGACTTCGCGAGCCGCGCCATTCCCATATTTACGATGTCGTCGGTCTTTAAATTCAGTTCGGCAGGGCTTCCTGCGCCTTCGATCACCACTATGTCGTTTTGCGCCGCGAGCGTTTGGAACGCGCGCGTTATCTCGGGGATCAGCTCTTTTTTTCGCGCGAAATACTCGGAGGCGGTCATGTTGCCGCGGACTTCGCCGTTTACGATCACCTGCGAACCCGCATCGGAGGTGGGTTTGAGGAGGATCGGGTTCATCAGCGCGGACGGCTCGATGCCAGCCGCCTCCGCCTGCATTGCCTGCGCGCGACCCATCTCCAGACCGTCGGATGTGATGTGGGAATTGAGCGCCATGTTCTGCGATTTGAAGGGGGCGGCTTTGCAGCCGTCTTGGGCAAAAATTCGGCATAGCGCCGCCGTTAGTAGGCTTTTTCCGACGTTCGACATGGTGCCTTGGATCATAATGGTTTTAGCCACCGATTACCCTCCTTAACGCTTCGACAAGCGCTTGATTTTCTTCGTGATTTCTCACCGCGATCCGGAAAAAACGCTCGTCAAGTTCGCGGAAATTCGCGCAGTTACGGATAAGTATTCTCTGCTCTAAAAGCGTGTCAAAAAGCCGCAAATCTGACTTCAGAAGCAGGAAATTTGCCGAGGAATCAAACGTGCGGATACCTAAATCGTTCAGGCTTTTTTTCAGGAATTCACGCTCTGTCCTGATCAATTCCAGCGTTTTTTCGAGGTAGATTTTTGTTCCGATCTCGTCGTCGAGCACGGCGGTTCCTGCGATTTGCGCGGGCGCGGAAACGCTCCAGCACTGACCGCTTTGCGCGGTTTTCCGAGCGGTTTCGCAGTCCCCGAAAACCGCATAACCGAGCCGGATCCCTGCCATTGCAAAGATCTTTGTGAATGCTTTTAGAACGATCGTTTTTTCGTTTAGAAAATTCAATGCGCTGTGGTTTTCGGCGGTCTCAGTGAATTCCAAAAAACACTCGTCGCACAAAAAAGTTATGTTTTTTTGAGAGCATTTTTCGCAGATTTTTTTTAGCAATTCCCGTGAGATCACGCCGCCTGCGGGGTTGTTTGGGTTGCACAGGATCAGCATTTCGGCACCGTTTGTGAGCGTTTCCAAAATGCGCTCATCCAGGCGGAAATCGTTCTCTTCAAGCAACGGGAAATACTCTATTTCGCAATTGTTCTCACGGAGAGCTTTTTCGTATTCCGAAAAAGTCGGGGAGCAAAGCACACATTTTCTCGGTTTTATTGTGGAAATGATGCGGTAGATAAGGTCCGCGGCGCCGTTCCCACAAACGATTTGCTCGGGTTCAAGATTCATCGCCGCCGCGAGTTTTTGCTTCAATTTTCTGCAGTTTGGATCGGGGTATTTTTCCCATTCCGTTACCGAATTGTTGAGCACTTTTTTTGCGGCTTCGGGCATTCCCAAAGGATTTAAATTTGCGGAGAAATCGAACATAATATCCAGTCCGAAGGCATCGCCGCCGTGTTCAGAAAACATTGAAAATCCCTCCGTAAAGCAAAATTCTGACCCCGCAGCACGCCGCTAAAATTAGTGCGGAGGTGAGGTACATCAGGCGGTTTGCGCGGCGGATGTCCCCGTTTTCTATCGGGCGGAGATCGTCGCCGATAAACTCCTTTTTGTGGAGTTCGCCGAAGTAATACGCGTCGCCCGCAAGCCGCACCCCGAGCGCTCCCGCGCATACCGATTCCGTTTGCGCGGAGTTGGGGCTTGAGTGTTTTCGGCGGTCGCGGCGCCAGATCCTGAACGCGTTTTTCCCATCGTGGTTCAACAAAAACGAGCTTAAGATCATCGTCAGCGCGGTGATTCGCGAGGGCAGGAAATTCAGCACGTCATCGAGCTTTGCGGCAAATTTTCCAAGATAAAAATAGCGTTCGTTTTTGTAGCCGAGCATCGAATCCATAGTGTTTGCCGCCTTGTAAAAAAATCCGCCCGCGGCTCCGAAAAACGCCGTGAAGATCAGCGGCGCGGTCACTCCGTCGGAGGTGTTTTCCGCCACGGTTTCGACGGCGGCGCGTATTATTCCCGCCTCGTCAAGCGGCTTGGTGTCGCGTCCGACAATCATCGAGAGGGCTTGGCGCGCGCCCTCGACGCTGCCTTTTTGCAGTTCCTTGTGCACCTTCATGCTCTCGGTTTTCAGGCTTTTTGCGGCGAACGTGTAAAAGCAGAAAATGCTTTCGACAATAATTCCAAGCCACATATTTATTCGGTAACAGGCGAAAATTATCGCGAATGTGATTCCCGTGACGACGACCAAAACTGTGATAGCAAGTATTGTTCCTCCTAAAAAAAGGCGCTTTGAAAACAGCTTTCGCGCGGCTTTTTCGAGCGCGGAAATCAGCTTTCCTATCAGCCTTATCGGGTGCGGAAGCCACCGCGGATCGCCCAAAATAATATCCAGCAAAAAGCCTGCAAGCAGCGGGATCGCGGGTAAAAATATCCTCATAAATTCTCCGTTTTTGTGATGTTTTTTCCGTCGAATTCGGCGACAAAGCCGTGTCCGTTTTCAATCTGATAATCGTAAAAATTTCGCTTTGGTATCGCGATTTTTTCCATTACCGACATTATCGTTCCGCCGTGGATCACGAACGCGAGCGTTTTGTTTTCCGAAAATTTTTGCGTGATCTTTACGAATTCGCGGGTGCAGCGTGTTTTGAATTTTTCGGGATCACCGCCGTTTGGAAAAGGAAGTTTTCCCGCGCTGTCAAGCCATTTTTGGTAGTCGGGATCGGCAGATAATTCGGCGTAGTTTTTCCCCTCGAAGCTGCCGAAATCGCACTCGTTTAGTTGCTCGAAGATCTCGATTTTTTTGTCGGGATATATCAGCTTCGCGGTCTCGATGCAGCGTTTCATTCCGCTTGAGATCACGCGTTCGCAGTCGGGGTATTCCATTGCTTGAAGCTCTTTTATTCCCGCATCGCAAAGCGGTTCGTCGGTTATTCCGATGTAGCGTTTTTCTAGATTTCCCGCGGTTTTTCCGTGGCGGATAAGGATTATTTTCAACGCAATTCCCCCTTGATCACTTCGGGGATCCCGCAATAAATTCTGACGACCAGCTCGGAATTTTTCGCGATAATGCAGCCCGCTTTTCCGGCTTGTTCGCGCCATATCCTCTCGCTTTTTTCGAGCGGGATTATTCCGCTTCCGATCTCGTTTGTGACGATCACCGCGTTTGGGTTCTCGCGGCAGAGGCGTTCGACATACTCAGAGACGCTTCCGTTTTCTTCGACTATTCTTCTCACGAGCGCGTGGAAATTCTTCACGCACTTAGCCTCGAAAATCGCATTATGATCGCATATTTCGCCGTCGATTATCTCTTCATCGGAAAGCTCAAAGCGTTCTTTTGCGAACGCGGCTTTTCCTTGAAACGCGCCGCCGATTATCATTTTCATCACGTCAATACCTCCGCTATTTTTTCTCCGACTACCGCAAAAATCAGCAGCGTTATTTCGCAGACTTGCAGAAACCAACCCGCAAGATCGCCGGTTATTCCTCCAAAATTCTTGTAGGAAAAATACCGATACCACGCGACGGTGAGCGCAGCTCCGACGAGGGCGAATCCGCCGGGCAGGGGGCTTGAAATCAGCATAACAACGCCGATTATCGCGATCACTACGGAGAGCGTTATTACCGTTATTCTTTTGTGGGCGGGGCGTGTAAAATTGCTGAGTGCGCCGTCTTTTTTCGCGCTTTTGAAGTTCACCGCGGTGAGTCCGCTGAGCGATCTCGACAATACAAATCCAAGTGCAATGACGATCTCCGTGCGGATATTTTTCGCTTCCGAAAGCAGCGCGGTTTGCAGGATCAGGTACGCGCAGAGGCTTATCACCGCAAACGCTCCGATGTGCGGATCGCTCATTATCGCGAGCTTTTTTTCCCTTTCGGCGCGCGAAGAGACTGCGTCGGCAACGTCGCAAAAGCCGTCTAAGTGTATTCCTCCTGTAATCAAAATCGGTATCAGAACGGACACCGCGCCGGTTAGAAAAAGCCCGAATTCGCACAGCGCGCAGACGCTTCTCCACAGCAGAAAAACCGCGCCGATAAGCGCGCCGACAAGCGGAAAAAAGCAAAGCGAATAACGCCGATTTTCTTCGCGCCATTCGACCTTCGGCATTGGAATTTTTGAGTACATCAAAAACGCCGACGCCAGCGATTTTAGTATGATCATTTCAGCGCACCCTTTCTCACAAGCGGAATTCCGAAAACACATTCTATTACGTTGTCGGAAATTTCGGCGATTTTTCTGTTTAGCTCCGAGAGGATTTTAATGTATTCAGCGGTGGGATCCCCGTAGGAATTCCCGTCCGATGAAACGTCGTTCGATACTATTACAATGCGGTTTGCGCGGGTTCGGAGGTGTTCTATTCCCCGCATAATTTTCTCGGTCGGAACGGAGATTTTTCCGTCACGGAACATCTCGTTTGCGCACAGATTCCCCATGCATTCCAACAGCACGCCGCAATTTTCGGGGAGGGAGAGTTCCTCGATATCGGTGTATTTTTCGATCGTTGCAAAGCCTTTTCCCATGCGCTTTTTTCGGTGTTCCGCAATTGACGCGTGCGATTCCTCGCCAAACGGAAGCATGGTTGCGATGTAAATTTTTTCTCCGAGAAAATCGGCGAAAAGTTCCTCGGCAAAGCTCGATTTTCCGCATTTTGAACCGCCGATAACCAGTGTCATCATTTTAATTTTGTATACCTTTCGATTCCCAGATCATCAAACTTATGCGCCTTTTCGTACACCGCCAGAGCGCTGTCGAGCAGCGGCAGGAGCAGCACTCCACCTGTTCCCTCGCCTAATCGCAGCTCGGCGGTTATCGGCGCTTTAAGTCCCATCTCCTCCAGCAGCAGCCTGCCCGCCGGCTCGCTTGAAACGTGGCTTGGGAGCATATATTCCCTCGAAATTTCGCAAATTTTGTACGCGATGCATGCCGCCGCTGCGGAGACCACGCCGTCGATGACGATCGGGACGCCGTAAAACGCGCCGCCAAGAAACATTCCCACCATGCCCGCGATGTCGAAGCCGCCGAGCTTGCAGAGCAGGTCGATCGGCTTGTCCGCGCTGGGGCGGTGGAGCTTTATCGCCTTTTCGATCACGGCGATCTTTCGCTCGAGACCGGCGCTGTCGAGCCCCGCACCCCTGCCCGTAAGCTCGCGAGGGGGCTTGTTCAGCAGCACGCTTGCGAGCGCGGCGGCTGTGGTGGTGTTGCCGATCCCCATTTCGCCGGTTATCAGTATCTCGTAGTCCGCCTCCATCAGGTCGCGGACGGTGTTTATCCCCGCGCAGATCGCCTGCTCTGCCTGCTCCCGTGTCATCGCGGGTTCTTCGGCGATGTTGCGGGTGCCAAGCGCGATTTTTTTGTTCCACAGGCGCGGGTGGGAAATTTCGCGGCTGATCCCCATATCGACGGGATAAACCTCCGCGTTGAACTGCCGCGCCATGACGTTTACGTTCGATTTCCCGTCGGCTATCGCTTTCGCGCACAATGCGGTGACCTTGCTGTCCGACTGGGTCACTCCCTCGCAGACTACGCCGTTGTCCGCGCACATTACAACAACGCCGCGCATTCTCAAACTTACGTTCGGGGTCTCTTGGATCGCGGCGATCTTTTCGATCTGGGATTCCAACAAGCCGAGGCTTCCAAGCGGCTTTGCTATGCTGTTCCAGCGCTCGTGCGCCTCCGCGCGCGCTTGCTCGGACGGGGGGGTTATTCTCGATATTCTATCCATAAATTCCTCCGAACTCCGCACATTTTTTCACGAAGTTTTCTGCGATTTTTATGTCGGAATAAAAGTACAAATGCGGAAATCCCGCGTACAAATTTTCGGCTGCGTGAACGCATTCCCACGAGCGTCCGTCGGGTTTTTCAGCGATGAAATCTTCACCGCAGTCGGTGCTGTTCCAATAATGGAACTCGTGCGCGGGGAAGGATTCGCCCGCATTGCACAGCAGATTATCGCGTTTCGCGCGTAAATTCGCATAGCCGAAGCGCTGTAATTTGTCAGTTTTTTGCGCTGCGGCGTCGATCGTTCCGACTAGGTTGGACTCCTCGTTCTCGGAATTGTAAAGCGATTTGTGAAGGTACATAAATCCGCCGCACTCGGCGATGGTCGGGAGATTTTTTGATATCGCATTTTGTATCTCGCAGAGCATTTCTTTGTTCTCGGACAGCTCGCGCGCGTACAGCTCGGGGTAGCCGCCGCAAAGGATCAGGCCGCTTATTCCCTGCGGGAGTTTTTCGTCGGAAAGCGGCGAAAAACACTCGAGCTCGCAGCCTAATTTTTTCAGCAGGTCGAGGTTCTCAGAGTACAAAAAGCAGAACGCTTTATCGCGCGCAACCGCTATTTTTACGGGCTTTGAAAAGCGGTTCTCGGGGAATTTTATCGGTGTGAATTTCGGAGCGGGGGCGTTTGAAATTTCTATTATCCTGTCGATTCTCAGATTATTCTCAGCCAGCTCCCCGAGCCGTTTCAGGCGTTCTTTTATGTTCGGGATCTCATCGGCGGTGACAAGTCCGAGGTGGCGTGATTCCAACGAAAAATCACAGGTCGGAAAGCAGCCGAGATATTCCACATCAAAACGCTCGCACAACTCTTCGGCGAGACCGCGAAGCCTTTCGGGGAGGCGGTTGAAGATGAAGCCTCTGATGTTGTTGGGTTTTTGGAACGCGAGAAATCCGCTTAACACCGCGCCTATCGAGTCGCTCATTCCCTTGCAGTCAACGACGATCGCGGCGGGGGTTTCGGTTATTTTCGACACGGAATGCGCCGAGCCTCTGCCGTTCGCGCCATCGTAAAAGCCCATCACGCCTTCGATCACGGAGATTTCCGACGCGTATTCGTGCAGCAGAAATTTGAGCGTGTTGTCGCTGCAAAAAAAGCTGTCGAGGTTGTGCGCGTCGATGCCGATGATTTTTTTGTGGAACATCGGGTCGATGTAATCGGGGCCGCATTTGAATGAGGAGACCCGCAAACCCCTATTGCTGAGCGCTTTGAGCAGCGCGCAGGTAACGGTCGTTTTGCCGCATCCGCTGTGCGTTCCTCCAATCAGAATTCGGTTCATTTCGGCGCTCCTTTAATTATGAAAACGGGATTTTCGGCGCGGAGCATGGTGTGATCTCCGACGCGTTCGGTTCGCGTTACAGCGATCTGCGTGATCTCGGGAGCGCTTATTCCATGCGCGTTCAGGGCGATTATGCACTGCTCGAGTGTTTCGAGAGAGACTGCTGTTGCGACTATTTTGCAGCGCGGGTTCTTTCGGAAAATAACGCCGATTATCTCACTGATTTTTCCACCCGAACCGCCGATGAACGCGCGGTCGGGAGCGGGGAGTTCCTCTAAAATCTCGGGGGCGGTCCCCGTGTAAATTCGCGCATTATCGCAACCGAATTTCTTGCAATTTTGGCGCGTTAGCTCGGCGGCTTCGGGTTTTTTTTCAATTGCGCAGACGGTTCCCGAGGCGCACTGCAAAGCCATTTCCACGCTTACCGAGCCGGTGCCGCTGCCTACGTCCCAGCAGGTGCTGTTCTCGGATATTTCGAGCTTGGAGATCACTGCCGCGCGCACCTCGGATTTCGTCATCGGGACTTTGCCGCGAAGGAATTTTTCGTCGGGTATACCGATGGGTTTTGCGCGCTCGAAGTTTTTGTTTTCCGTCACTAAAACGCAGAGGCTTCCGCACTCGATTTTCGTAAATTCCGCGGCTACTCCAATATAAATCTTTTCGCTTGGATAAGCCAAATTCTCGCCTATATATACCCGCGTTTTTCCCATATTGTATTCGCATAATTTACGGCAAATTTCCGAGGGGGTGGCGCTCCCTCCGAGCAGGAAAAAACAGTGTTCATTTTCGAAAACATGGCGCACGACGTTCGCCTCGGCGCCGTGGAGGCTCACGAATTTCATGCTTTGCCACGGTTTTTTTATTTTCGCGCAAAAGTAAACGGGGGTCGAAATTCCGCTTATGATCTCGGTTTCAGCGTTCGGGAAAAGCTCCGAGAGCGTTTGCGCCGCGCTGAAAAAACCGCAGTCGCCGGACACTAATATCGCTACGTTTTCAAATTTATTCCCGTATAAAAAATCGTAAATCTCTTCGGGTCTCCAGCTTAAAAAGGTTCTCTTGTGAAGCTCGGAAAACGGCTCCAGGACGCGGTTTGCGCCAATCAGAACCTCGGCGTTTTCAATCGCGGTTTTCGCCTCGTTTGTGAGCGTTTTATCGCCGTCCATTCCTATTCCTACTATTTTTATCTTCACTTTTATCATCTCTTTTCAAGCATTATTTTTTGAATTTCCGAAAGCGTTATTCCGCTTTCCTCGGGGCGTTTGAGCGTTATCAATTCTATTTTGCAGTGCTTTGCGGCGGCGATTTTTTCGGGATAGCCGCCCGCTTTTCCGCTGTCCTTTGTGACGAGAATTTCCGCACCGCTCTGCCGGATATGCGCGATGTTTTCTTCCTCCGAAAACGGTCCGCGACCCGGTATGATCTGTCTGCCTTTGAAGCCAAGTTTTTTGCATTGCTCAATGATTTTCTCGTCGTTCAACACTCTCAAAAACACGCGATTCTCATAGTCGGAAATTTGCGTCAGAGCTTGCAGCTCCTTGCTTCCGAGAGTGCTTAAAATTCGCTTATTGGTGCGGTTTAAGAGCGCTATCAATTCGTCTGTGTTCTCGGCGAATTCCCCGAATAACCCATCGGAATTCTCGCGGACTATGCGGTAATATTCTCTGTTCAGATCTTGGCACGCGGCGCGGATGTTTTCGGTGGCGTTTTGTGCGAACGGGTGCGTTGCGTCTATGACGAGGGAGTATTCCTCCCGCAAAATCTGCGACTTTATTCCCTCATGATCGAGCTTTCCAATGAGGATCTTTACGCCGCTTTTTTTCGGGAGAAGCTGCGCGCCAAGCTCGGTGGTGACCGATATATCGGCGCTTATTGCGTTTTCCGCGCAGAAAACCACAAGCTCTCTGCCCTCGGTTGTTCCTCCGAAAATCAGTGCCTTAAACATCTTTGTAGCCCCTCGGCGTTACCATTTTTCCTCGGATAATTTTGGTCTCGGAATTCCCAACAAAAATCGTTGTGAACATATCGGCGCTGTAATCGCGAAGCTCCGCGAGCGTCATAACGGTGCCGTTTTCGCCCTCTCTGCCTATGTTCCTCACGGCTCCGCAGACGGTGTCGGGCGAGCGGTATTCGAGGAGAATTCCGCAGGCTTTTTTCAGATGATCGGCGCGTTTTTTCGAGGACGGATTGTACAGCACGATCGTGAAGTCCGCCATCGCCGCCGCGCGGAGCCTGTTCTCTATCTTATCGAACGGGGTCAGCAGGTCGGAGAGGCTTATCACCGCGAAATCGTGCGTCAACGGCGCGCCTAAGAGCGCTCCCCCGGACAGCGCGGCGGTCACTCCCGCGACGGTTTCCAGCTCGACCGTGGGGAATTCCCAGGAAAGCTCGTACGCCAGACCCGCCATTCCGTAAACCTCCGCGTCGCCGCTGCAGACCAGTGCGACGGTTTTATTCTCCGCCTTGCGAAGCGCGTACAAAACGCGTTCTTTTTCGCGGCGCATCTCGGTGCTGTAAAATTCCTTGTCGGGAAACAGCTTTTTCATCAGCTCGGCGTACACCGTGTAGCCGACTATCAGATCGCTTTTTTGGATCGCTTTTTCCGCCGCAAACGTCATTCCGTCGCGCGAACCGCCGCCAAACCCGACTATGTACAATTTCATGGGAATTTCCTTTCAAAATCTATTTCTACGGGCAGCTCCGCCGCTGCTAACGTGACGTTTTCGCAGGATCTTTTGCGGAACAGCAATGTTCCTCCGCACGCGACCGCGCTGCGTTCGCAAACGTTGTCGGCGCCGGTGGTCTCTAGCACGAAGCTCGACGATCCGAAGTCGCCGCGCTGCGCCATCAGCTCTTCGGCGGTGAAGGTTATCAGCGGGAGACTGAATTTCTCGCAAAACTCCACCAGTCCCCGTTCCTCGGATTTTATGTTTATCGACGCTGCCGCGGTGACGCGCCGCTCGTTTATTCCCTCTTTTTTCAGCGTCAGCAAAACGTGCTTTTCAATGTCCGTGCAGGGGGTGTTTTTTCGGCAGCCTATGCCGATGACTATGTTCTTCGGGATAAGGTTTAACGTCACCTCAAACGGCTTTGGGAGCGGGTTTGCGCTGATATATATTCCGGTTCGGCAGGGGGAGCTCTCGGTTATTTCGAACGGGGGATTTTTATACGGGTAATCGCTTTTCAAGCCGATTTTTTCGTCGTTTAAAACAGCGGCGGCTATTTCCTTCGCCGCAGAAAAGTCTGAAAAAAGAAGATTGTTCGCGCGGGCGAACGAGTCGGGAGAGAACCTTCCGCCAACGTCCGTGGCGGTTGTGATCACCGCAGCCGCGCCGATTTTATCGGCGATTATTTCCGACATTCGGTTGGCTCCGCCGAGGTGTCCCGAGAGGATCGGGATCGCGAATTTTCCCGAATCGTCTACCACGATCACGGCGGGGTCGTGCGCTTTGGAGTTTACGAACGGCGCTATCGCGCGCGTTGCGATACCGCATGAGCAAACGAATATAAGCGCGTTGTATTCCCCGAAAATACTCGGCATAAGCTCGCTTAATTTCGAGAATTTCTCCGCTGATGCGTCGCAATATTTTCTGAAGCAATAGCGCTTGATATCAAATTCTCCGCCAAGATGTTCCGCGATCTTTTCCGACAGCAGGCGGCCTTTTTCGGTTACCGAAATCACTGAGATGTTCATTTCTTCGCCTTTCTGAACTCGGTCTCGAAGCTCTCGTCGTACAACCTGGAGAGCGCGTAATCGTTCCCCAGAAAATTGCCGACGGTTATCAGCGCGGTTTTGGAGATGCCGTTTTCACGCGCGGAGCTTTCGAGCGTTCCCACTGTGCAGCGGACGATCTTCTCGTCCTCCCAGGTCGCTTTATAGACGATAGCGGCGGGGGTTTCGGGAGCGATGCCGCCGCGGATGAGACGCTCGGACAGTTCGCCTGTCATTCCCGCACTCAAAAAAATCACCATCGTCGAATTGTGTTGCGCGAGGCTTTCGATCGACTCCGATTCGGGCACCGCCGTGCGCCCCGCCATGCGCGTGATTATCACCGTCTGCGACACCTCTGGCAGAGTGTATTCCGCTTTGAGAGCCGCCGCCGCGCCGCAGAACGAGCTTACTCCCGGGCAGATCTCATACGGTATTCCGAGCGCCGCGAGCCTGTCCATCTGCTCGCGGATCGCGCCGTACAGCGACGGATCGCCTGTGTGGAGGCGCACCGTGTTTTTCCCCCGTTTTTCGGCGGATTCCATTACGGAGATCACTTCGTTTAGCGTCATTTTCGCGCTGTTGTGTATCTCGCAATCATCGCGCGCGTATTTCAGCAGCTCGGGATTTACCAGCGAGCCTGCGTATATTATCACGTCCGCGTTCTCTAAAAGCGTTTTGCCGCGGAGCGTTATCAAGTCCGCCGCGCCGCTTCCCGCGCCCACGAAATCAACCATTTTGTTCCTCCGAAATTTTGCGGATAATGTCGTTTGCCGACTTTGTTCTGACCGATATGTTATGCTTGTCCGAGAACATCACCGCGCCTACGGGCAGCGTGTTTCGCACGCGCGCGTTGAGGTAGTGTTCGGCGCGCTCCGATAGTATTTCAAGCGTTTTTTCTAGTTTATCTTCCTTTAGGATCTCCAGCGCGGCATCTACCGTTACGCACTCGGGGAGCTTTTTCAGCAGCTTGGAGTCTGCTCCCGCGAGCAGTCCGCAGGTCACGAGCACGTCCATTCGCCCGTCTGCCACGGCGGAATGGGTGTTCATGATCCCCGCGCCGAGCTTTACGAGCTTGCCGATATGTCCGACGATAAGCGCGCTTTTGAAGCCCAGCTCCAGCGCGATGTCGAGAGCTTCTCCTATAAAATTCGAGCATTTCACTCCGCTTTCGAGCGAAAACGGAAATTGCTCCGTAACATATCTTTCGCTGTAATTTCCGAGCGTTATCAGCAGATGCTCAATGCCCTCGGCGCGGCGCATTTTCGCTTCCGCGCGGATCGTTTCCACGAGTGCGGTGTTGCTCATCGGCTCGACGATCCCGGTGGTTCCGATTATCGAGATGCCGCCTTCGATACCCATGTGCGGATTGTAAGTTTTTTGCGCGATCTCCGCGCCGTTCGGGACAGAAATTTCAACGTGAAATCCGCCGTTATAGCCGTACTTTTCGGCTGTCTCGGACAAGGCTTTCGCTATCATTTCGCGAGGTGCGGAATTTATCGCCCAATCGCCGACGGCTCTGTCTAAGCCGGGCTTTGTTACCTTTCCAATACCCTCGCCGCCTGTTATCTCCACGCCATTGGCGCGCTTGCTCACGCTTGCGTACACGAGGATCCCGTCAGTCGCGTCAATATCGTCGCCGCCGTCTTTTCGCACCGCACATTGTGCATGTTCCCCGGAAAACTCGGCGTTTAAGATCTCAAGCTCGAGCGTTATTCCCTTGGGGGTGTTAAGGCTTATCGACGTGACGTTCTCACCCGACAACAGCATCTGCGCCGCCGCCTTCGCCGCTCCCGCGGCGCAGGAGCCTGTCGTGTAGCCGCAGCGGAGTTTTTTCCCCAAACTGAAAGTGTATTCTTCTAACATATTCTAAAATCCTTTTCGGCAAATTTTGCCGATAACTGCGTCAAAACGCCTTGAAATATACGCATATTTCTGCGCCGTTTTTCCTTGTTCTCGGCGAAAATTTCCTCGAAAAGAAAACGCACCGCAAAAAGTCCGAGACCTTTCACGGTGCGATACTGCACTAATTCGCCTGAATACGGACTCGCGTTTTCAAAACCGTAACGGCTGTTTATTCCTGCGAAGCCTTTTTCTTAGCCTCAATGTCGGCAAGCGCGTCTTTTCTGGAAAGATTGATGCGTCCCTGGCTGTCGATCTCCATTACCTTTACGATAATCTCGTCGCCGATGGAGACTACGTCCTCAACCTTTTCTACGCGGCGGTTCTCCAACTTTGAAATGTGAACCATGCCGTCCTTGCCGGGAGCTATTTCAACAAACGCGCCGAAGTTCATTATGCGAACGACCTTGCCCTTGTAGATCGCACCGATCTCGGGGGGATTTACGATCGTGGAGATCACCTGAACGCACGCGTTCGCCTTTTCCATATCCACGCCACAGATGAATACGTTTCCGTCGTCGTCGATGTCGATCTTGCACTCGAAGTCTGCGCAGAGCTTCTGGATAACCTTTCCGCCCTTGCCGATAACGTCGCTGATCTTCTCAACGGGTACCTTCATCGTGAGCATCTTGGGAGCGTACTTTCCTACCTCGGGACGCGGCTTGTCAATTGCCTTGAGCATTACCTCGTCGAGGATATAATTTCGAGCCTTGTGAGTCTGCTCGAACGCCTGCTTGATGATCTCGGGGGTGAGTCCGTCGATCTTGAGATCCATCTGGATCGCGGTGATTCCCTCGTGGGTTCCCGCTACCTTGAAGTCCATATCGCCGAAGAAGTCTTCAACGCCCTGGATGTCTACCATTGTCATCCAGCGTTCGCCCTCGGTGATAAGTCCGCAGGAGATTCCCGCAACGGGCTTCTTTATCGGCACGCCCGCGTCCATGAGCGCAAGCGTGGAGCCGCATACCGAGCCTTGCGAGGTGGAGCCGTTGGAGGACAGTACCTCGGATACCAGACGGATAGCGTAGGGGAATTCCTCAACCGACGGGATAACGGGTACCAACGCTCTCTCGGCGAGCGCGCCGTGTCCGATCTCGCGTCTGCCGGGTCCGCGCGACGCTTTTGTTTCGCCTACCGAATAGGACGGGAAGTTGTAGTGGTGCATATAACGCTTGCCCTCTTCCTCGTCAAGTCCGTCCAGCTTCTGAGAATCGGAAACGGGTCCGAGCGTACAAATTGTCATTACCTGAGTCTGACCGCGGGTGAAGATACCGGAGCCATGTACTCTCGGGAGCACTCCGACCTCGGCTGCGAGCGGGCGCATCTGATCGAGCTTACGTCCGTCCACGCGCTTTCCGTCGTCCAGCAGCCAGCGGCGTACTACAAACTTCTGGAGCTTGTACATACACTCGTCGATCATCGCGATCTTTTCGGGATACTGTTCGTCAAACTTTTCGTGAACCTCCGCGTACAGGGGCTGAAGGCGCTCCTCGCGGATATTCTTGTCGTCGGTGTCCATAGCGTAGCGTACCTTTTCGATCGCGAACTCGGAGATCGCGTCGTACATATCGTGATCGACCTCCTGGCTCTCGAACGCGAACTTCGGCTTGCCTATCTGCGCCTGGATATCCTTTATGAACGGGATCAGAGACTTTACGATCTCGTTGTGTCCCGCCATGATAGCGTCAAACATCACATCGTCGGGAACCTCGTTTGCTCCCGCTTCGATCATTACTACCTTTTTCTCGGAGGAAGCCACCGTCAGCGTAAGATCGGTCTTGGCTCTCTGCTCGAGATTGGGCATGAGGACGATCTCGCCGTCTACCAGTCCCACGGAAATTCCGCCGATAGGTCCGTTCCACGGAACATCGGAGATGGATACCGCAATTGACGCGCCGATCATTCCCAAAATCTCGGGAGAGCAGTCGGGGTCGACCGCCAGCACCGTCATGGTAATCGCTACGTCGTTCCTCATATCCTTGGGGAACAGCGGGCGCATGGGTCTGTCTACCACGCGGGAGGTGAGTATCGCCTTTTCGGAGGGTCTTCCCTCGCGCTTTAAAAAGCCGCCCGGGATCTTTCCTACCGAATAGAGCTTTTCCTCATAATCAACGGCAAGCGGGAAGAAATCCACGCCGTCGCGGGGCTTGGGAGACGCGGTCACGTTTACCATTACCACCGTTTCGCCGTATCTTACCCAGCAGGAGCCGTTCGCAAGTCCGCAGACCTTTCCCGTTTCAACGGTAAGCTCTCTGCCGGCGAACATTGTTTTAAATACTCTGTAATTCTCAAACATTTTGGTCACCTTGATAAATTCCTCTCATGAAGAATTAATTCCTCTCATTAGAGAATAGTAGTCAGCCGAAAGCCAACTACTATCCCAAATTTTTTACTTACGCAGACCCAGCTTTGCTACGATCGCGCGGTAACGCTCGATGTCCTTCTTCTGGAGGTAGTTCAAGAGATTTCTTCTGTGTCCTACCATTTTCAGAAGTCCGCGGGTGGAGTGGTAATCCTTCTTGTGGGTCTTGGTGTGCTCGGTGAGCTCGTTGATCCTCTTGGTGAGGATAGCGATCTGAACCTCGGGCGAGCCTGTGTCGTTGTCGTGGAGGCGGTTTGCCTCGATCACTGCGGTTTTTTCTTCTTTTCTTAACATAATAACACCTCATTAAATTTTCTCCGTGATCACAGTGCAGGGATATCGGTGCATCTCCTTTGGAGCAAACTCCGCTGCCCGTGAAAACGGTATGCTTTCCTGCGCGAAATTGCGCAACATATATATTATATCACAAGAAAAACGATTTGTAAAGAGGATTTTAAAGTTTTTTCCAAAAATATTGAGATTGTTTTTATGCAAAACGCACAAATCGGAGCTTTTGCGTTTGTTTGTTGTGCTGAATAGCGGAGGGATTATTGACTTTTGGCGGCGATAATTTTATAATTATTTTAGAAATATTCGGGACAACAAGGGGGCATCCTCACTGTGCAGCGCAATAAAAAATGGCAGTTTATCAACGCGTTTCACCTGAAGCTCCTCGCTATGGCGCTTATGCTGTGCGCGCATCTTTGGAGCATCGGCGCTGCGAGCTGCAACCGGCTTGACGACATCGGGCGGCTCGCTTTTCCGATTTTCGCGTTTCAGATTGTTGAGGGGTTTCATCAGACGAAGAGCTTCAAAAAGTATTTTCTGAGAATGCTTATTTTTGCCGCGGTCTCGGAGATCCCTTTTAATCTCATGGCAGAGGGCGGGTGGATCTATCCGTTTCATCAGAACGTTATGTTCACCTTTTGCATCGCGCTGCTGCTTATGAAGTGGATGGAGAACGCGCGCGAGAAATCCAAGCGGAAGTTTATTCTGAGGGCTGTTGTCTCCGTCGTCGGGGGATTTTTGCTGGGATTCATCACCATGGTGGATTATTTCGGCTATGGCGTGCTTATGGTGCTGGTGTTCTATCTGTTCCGCGACTTGAAGTTCGGGTGGATAGGCGAGCTGGTCTGCATGGTCTACATAAACTGGTTTATGATGGGCGGCAAGGAATATATCGTGGTGATCAACGGTTCTGAAAACTATATTCCGCAGCAGGGGTTTGCGGTTTTAGCGCTTATTCCTATTTGGCTTTACAATGGAAAGCAGGGGCCGCACGGCAAGGTGTTCCAATACGCGTGCTACGCGTTTTATCCTGTGCATATGATCGTTCTGGCGATACTTATGAGGATATTGTAACCGCTGCTTGGATTTGTTTTTTCCTATTTAAGAAAAATCCTTTTATTACAAAACGGTAATTGATCTTTGTTATAATAAATTTAGAAGGGATGTGTTCTTATGAAGAAATTTATTATACCTATTGCAATCGCAGTGGTTTTGGGAATCGGCGGAGGGATCGCTGCTGTTATGCTCTCACGCGGCGCGAACTCCGAAATCGAAAACAACGGGGTGCAGTCTGAGGTTATTGTTCCCGAACTGAAAAGCGGAAACTACTACCTTAACGGAGATATCGAAAGAGATCTGTATCTTGAGGTAACGGAGGATCATATCTCTCTTAAAAGCGCCGACCTTGTCGCCGAGTTTAAGAAGGTGATACTGGCAGAATGGGAAGAAAAAGGGTATGAGGATATTGGCGAGGAGAAAATAAACAGCTCTGCGGAAGAATACGCAAAGGAATATTCCCCGAAAAACCCTTATGTCATTTCAGTCACAGGCATTGAAGAAGTTCCCTACGCGGTTTTAATCCATTGGAACGGAACCGATGCTTCCACCTACACAGGCAGCGGCTACTGGTTCAACGGTGTAGATACGCTTAATTTATCTTGGTTCGGCGATTTTATTCTGGTTGACAGCGAATAATCGGAAACTTACTCTCTAAACGGGAGTATTTTACACAAAAAAGGAGCGGTTTTTAAGCCGCTCCTTAGTTTTGTTATTCCATTTAAATTAACCGAGAACTACTTCTACGGTGTGCTCGCCGCTGTCGAATGCGGGGATGACATTTCCGTCTACCGCCTTGCCGTCTACCGTCAGGCTCTTTACGCCCGCGCAAACGTGGTTCGGGTTCGCAACGCTGATGTTGTAGGTCGCTCCTCTGAACTGGCGGGAGATCTTGAAGCCGTCCCACTCGTGAGGAATGGACGGGTCGATCTTCAGTCCCTCGTACTGCGGCTTTACTCCCAGAATATACTGCGAGATAGCAACGAAGTTCCACGCCGCCGTTCCCGTAAGCCAGGAGTTCTTTGCCTCGCCGTGGCGCTTGCCGTCCTTACCCGCGATCATCTGAGCGTATACATACGGTTCGGTGCGGTGGAGATCGCTCATCTCCTCGCGGAATGCGGGAGCTATTTTGCTGTAATACTCGAACGCCTTGTCGCCGTGTCCGACAGCAGCCTCCGCGCAGATTATCCACGCGTTGTTATGACAGAACACGCCTGCGTTCTCTTTATAACCGCCCGGATAGGTGGAGATCTCGCCGTACTTTACGATGTACTTCGTAAATGCGGGATTATTCAGCACCAGTCCGTGCTGGGAATTTAAGTACTTATCTACGCTCTCAAGCGTCTTGAGGTCATAGCCCTTGTCCTTGCCAAGTCCCGCAAGAACGCACC
Source organism: Oscillospiraceae bacterium (assembly GCA_022508965.1). GTDB lineage: Bacteria > Bacillota > Clostridia > Oscillospirales > Ruminococcaceae > CAG-115. The sequence continues at coordinate 10,341 of JAFLUD010000005.1, read as the reverse complement.
AGCCCTGCGGCTCGATGAAGATCTTGCCCTCTTCGCATTCGTGAGAGCCGACCTTTCCGCCGTGGTGGTCGTATGCTCTGAGGAACCACTCGCCGTCATATCCCTTTTCGATGGTGTTCTGACGCATTTTCTCGATCTCTGCCTCGGCGCGCTTTGCCTCGGCTTCGTCGCCCTTGAGTCTGCACATCGCAGGATACTCCGGGCCGATAAAGCAGAACATTCCGGCGATCATTACCGACTCGGCGGTCTGGCTGTAGAACGGAGGATTCGGGAAGATCTCCTTGTTATTGTAGGTCTGGAAGCTCTCGCCGGGCTTGTCGGAGAAGCAGGAGAGGTTCAGGCAGTCGTTCCAGTCGGCACGTCCGCTAAGCGGCAGACCGTGCGGTCCGATCTTGGTGCAAACGTGATTGAACGCGCGCTTGCAGTGATCGAGCATCGTATCGGCAAGCTCTGCCTTGTTCTCGTAAGGAACCTTTTCATCGAGAATGGAAACGTCGCCGGTCTCTTTGATATACTGTGCTACCGCGAGGATCATCCACAGCGGGTCGTCGTTGAAGTTGGAGCCGAGCTCGTGGTTGCCCATCTTGGTAAGCGGCTGATACTGGTGGTATGCGCCGCCGTCCTCGAGCATTGTAGCGGCAAGGTCGATAAGACGCTCGCGCGCTCTCTCGGGTATCTGGTGAACAAATCCCAAAAGATCCTGGTTGGAATCGCGGAAGCCCATTCCTCTTCCTATTCCGCTCTCGAAATAGGACGCCGAGCGCGACATATTGAAGGTTACCATGCACTGGTACTGATTCCAGATGTTGACCATGCGGTTGACCTTTTCGTCGGGAGAATCGACTTTATACTGGGTAAGCAGCTTATCCCAGTAGTTCTTCAGGCTTTCGAACAGCTTGTCAGCCTTTTCGGGGGAATTGCAGCGGTCGATCATTTCGAGCGCTTTCTTCTTGTTGATAACGTTGCACAGGGGCTTTTTGCCGCCTACGCCGTCAACGGTGTAAGAAGCGATGAGGTCGCCGTAGTTTCCGCTGGTGTCGAATTTATCGTCGAGCGGCATTTCTACATAGCCTAAGCAGAATACCAGCTCCTTGGATTCGCCGGGAGCAAGCTCCAGCTCTATGTAATGCGAAGCGATGGGGCTCCAGCCCTCGGCAACGGAGTTGCCCGGCTTGCCCGCGAACACTGTGTCGGGGTGCTCGAAGCCGTTGTACAGTCCCAAAAAGCTCTCGCGGTCGGTATCGAAGCCCTGAACGGGAACGTTTACCGTATAGAACGCGAAATGGTCGCGGCGTTCTTTATACTCGGTCTTGTGGAAGATGGTGGAGCCCATTATCTCCACCTCGCCGGTGTTGTAGTTTCTCTGGAAATTTGTGGTGTCGTCATTCGCGTCCCACAGGCACCACTCCAAGAATGAAGTGAGCTTGAGCGACTTCTTCTCGCCGCTTTCGTTTGCGACGGTGACCTTCTGGATCTCGCCGTTAAAGTCCTGCGGAACGAAGAATTTTACGGTCGCTTTAACGCCGTTCTTCTTGCCGGAAATTACGGTGTAGCCCAAACCGTGGCGGCACTCGTACTCGTCAAGCTCCGTCTTTACGGGGCTCCAGCCGGGATTCCAGACGGTGTCTCCGTCCTTGATGTAGAAGTATCTTCCTCCCATATCAACGGGAACGTTGTTGTAGCGGTAACGCGTGATCCTGCGCAGGCGCGCGTCCTTGTAGAAGCTGTAGCCTCCCGCTGTGTTGGAGATCAGCGAGAAAAAGCCCTGCGTTCCGAGGTAATTGATCCACGGGTAGGGCGTGCGGGGAGAGGTGATGACATACTCTTTGGCCTGGTCGTCAAAATAGCCGAATTTCATTAGAAATACCGTCCTTCCATTTCCTTTTTCGGGGCATAATAATCCCTTACCATAAAGTATACAACAAATGGGCAAAAATTACAAGAGCGAAAACGGCTAATTTAAAAATATATTTGCAACAAATTTTTAAGGCGTTTTATGGTAATTTTGACGAAAAGTAATTTTTTGTAAAAAAACATTACAATCCCGGAGTATTTTATGATATAATTTAAATAACGGGCGGCTCGCGTTGTGCTTGCCGTGAATCAATTTGGTTTGGAGCGGTGGTTATGGAAATAGAGATCAGCACAGAAAATATCGGCGAGCTTATCGAAAAGGCTTTTGAAAACAAGGAGATCAAGGTTTATTATCAGCCGAAGTACAATGCCGTGAACGGAAAAATTCAGGGGGCGGAGGCTCTGGCGCGCTGGCGGATGTCGGACGGGATCATGATATCGCCAGCGATGTTTATTCCGCTGCTGGAGGAGCTGGGGCTTATCATTCAGCTTGACTGGTATATGATGAAAGAGACCTGTCTGTTCCTCAGCGAGGAAATAAAGGCGGGGCGGCACGTTGTTCCCGTGTCGGTGAACTTTTCGAGGCTGCACTCGAAGGAGCCGAAGTTCTCGGAAAAATTAAGCGAGATGGCGGATGAATTCAAAATACCGCGAAAGCTGCTCGAGATCGAGATCACCGAATCGGCGCTGGCGTTTGACGGCGCGGATATCATCGACTTTGTGCGGAGCATCAAGGACGCGGGCTTCGATATCTCCATCGACGACTTCGGCAGCGGGCTTTCTTCGCTGAATTTCGTTAAGGACGTTCCGGCGTCGGTCCTCAAGATCGACAAGTCGCTGCTGAGCGGCAACTGCGAGAACGAAAAGGAACGCATCGTTCTGGAGAGCATCTTCGGCTTCGCGAACAGGCTGGGGCTTTCCACCGTCGCGGAGGGCGTTGAGACAAAAGAACAATTGGGCTTTTTGCGCACCTGCGGCTGCGAGCTTATTCAGGGCTTTTTATTCTCAAAACCGCTGCCCGAGGAGGAGTTCCGCGAGGCGCTTAAGGCGGCGGATTCGGTTCCCGAGACGGAGGATATACTGCTGACGCTTCCGCCGGCTTCGGCAACTCAACTGCTGCTGAACGCCGTGTTCAAGCATTTTCCGCTGGTTATTCTCAGCAATCTAAGCAGGAACAGCTTTTATATGATGGCTTACGAGAACTTCTCGACGCGTTCGTGTCCGTCTACGGGGGTTTACGACGAGCTTATCGTTCACGGCGCTTCTACTATGCACCCGGACGATCAGAAGCTGTTTTCCGACACGTTTGACGTGAACGACCAGATAGCGGCTTACGAAGACGGTCAGCGCGTGCGCTCGGTCATCACGCGCCAGCTCGGAGACGACGGTGTTTACCGTAAAGTTGAGACCACAAACTATTACATGAAAAATCCCGCGTCCGACGATATTCTGGCTATAACGCTGTCTAGGGCGATCGAATAAGGAGAGCAAATGTTCACACTCAAAAAAACAGAAGGAAACGCCCGACGCGGGGTTTTCCAAACTCCGCACGGGGATATTGAGACCCCGTTCTTCATGAACGTCGCTACCGCCGCCGCAATCAAGGGCGGCGTCTCCTGCGTCGATCTGCGGGAGCTTAAGACGCGCGTCGCGCTTTGCAACACCTATCATCTTCATCTGCGCCCTGGAGAGGATATCGTTTACAAAATGGGCGGGCTGCACGGGTTTATGAACTGGGACAAGCCCATTCTCACCGACAGCGGCGGGTTTCAGGTATTTTCTTTAGCCAAGCTGCGTAAGATTAAGGAGGAGGGCGTGTACTTTTCCTCGCATATCGACGGCAGACGCCTATTCATCGGTCCCGAGGAGAGTATGCAGATCCAGTCGGCGCTCGGTTCGACGATCGCTATGGCGTTCGATGAGTGCGTGGAAAATCCCGCGCCGGAGGACTATGTTCAAAAGTCGGTAGAGCGCACCACGCGCTGGCTGGAGCGCTGTCAAAAGGAAATGGCGAGGCTTAATTCCCTGCCGGAAACTCTCAACAAAAAACAGCTGCTTTTCGCGATAAATCAGGGCGGCACCTACGACCACATCCGCATCGAACACATGAAAGTTATCCGCGAGATGAACCTCGACGGATACGCTGTCGGGGGGCTTGCCGTAGGTGAGCCTACGGAGGTCATGTATCACATTCTCGACGAGGTTATCCCCTACGCGCCGGTTGACAAGCCGCGGTATCTTATGGGGGTGGGGACTCCCTCCAACATTATCGAGGCGGTCTATCGCGGCGTGGATATGTTCGACTGCGTAATGCCCAGCCGAAACGCCCGCCACGCGACGATATTCACCTGGAACGGAATTCTCCACGCGACCAACGAGCAGTATAAGACCGATCCGCGTCCGCTTGACCCCGGCTGCGGCTGCCCTGCCTGCCGCAATTTCTCGCGCGCGTATATCCGCCACCTTTTCAAGGCGGGAGAACAGCTTGCGGGAAGGCTTGCGGTCCTGCATAATCTTTATTTCTACAACTCGCTTATGGATAGGATATGCGAGGAGCTGGATAACGGGACGTTTACGGAATTTCGGAACAAGTATTCCCCGCTTTTGGCGCAGAAGGCAGAGGACTAGTACAATGCTATTATCGTTTAGGTAAATCAAAATGGAAATACGGAGATTTCGACGGGAAGACGCGCCAAAAACGGCACAGCTGATTGCCCGAACGCTGAAAATCAGCAACAGCAAAAACTATTCAAAAGAATACATCGAAGCCAATATCGCTTCCCACTCGGCGGAGATTTTGATCGAAAGATCAAAAGAGGGACATATGTATGTTGTTTGCGAGGATTCGCAAATCATCGGGTGCGGGGCTGTTGCGGGATATTGGGGAAGTACAACGGAAAGCGTTTTATTAACGATTTTTGTGCTGCCGGAATATCAGGGAAAAGGAATTGGCAGGAAAATTATTCAAACGCTCGAACAGGATGAATATTTTTTAAGAGCAAAACGCGTCGAAGTTCCGGCTTCTATCACTGCGGTAGAGTTTTACAGAAAAATGGGTTACGATTATAAAAACGGAATCAATACGGTTGACGATGAGCTATTATATAGATTGGAAAAGTTTCGCTGACTTTTGACTCCTTAAAAAACGGACGTAAAAAACTTCAACTAATCAATGAGGTGATCTTTATGTCTGTTGTGGAACTGTTTTTTGTGGCGGTGGGGCTTTCGGCGGACGCGTTCGCGGTGGCGCTCGCCGACGGGCTGAATCTGCAAAAACGTCGGCGAGCGGTGCTTATCGCTTTTATGTTCGGGCTGTTTCAGGCGATTATGCCTATTATCGGGTTTACGCTCGGCTCGGGGCTTGCGAAGTATATCAGCGCATTCGATCATTTTCTGGCGCTGGGAGTGCTGGGCTTCATCGGCGGAAAGATGATCGTCGAAAGTTTGAGAGAACTGTTCGACAAGGACGATGAGTTTGTTCCCCAAACAAAAGAGCTGAGCTTCGGCGCGGTTCTTATGCAGGCGGCGGCTACCGCTGTTGACGCGCTTATGGTGGGCGTGAGCTTTGCGGCTATTCGGGTGGCTATCGCTCCCGCGGCTGTGTTTATCGGCGCGGTGACGTTTGTATTGTCGCTTCTGGGAGCGCTTGGCGGAAGAAAGCTGGGGCTGAGGCTGGGCGCACGGGCGGAGCTTGCGGGGGGTATCGTTCTCGCTATAATTGGAATAAAAACATTTTTGGAGCATTTGAGCGGAGGAATTTAAAAATGAGGTGTGGCAAATGATAAAATCCGCTATATTTGATCTGGACGGGACTATTCTCGATTCGTCGGCGATGTGGCTGAATCTGGGGGCGCGTTATGTCTCGCTGCTTGGAAAAACTCCCGAGGAGGGCCTATCGGACAGGCTGAGCGAAATGTCCATGCTTGAGGGGGCGAGGTATCTTCACAAAACCTACAACATCCCCTACTCATCCGAGGAAATTCTAAGGCATCTTACGCGTATGACCGAGGAGTATTATCAAGAGCAGGCTGCCTTTAAGCAGGGTGCTACTAAACTGTTGTCGGCGCTTCATTCGCGGTGTATACGAATGAGCATCGCGACCGCGGGGGATTCCGCGCTAGCGATGTCGACACTCTCAAAGCTGGGCGTCGCCGACTTCTTCGCGGGGGCGGTGAGCTGCAACGAATTTGGGGCGAAAACCTCTCCGGAGGTGTTCCTCGCGGCTGCCGATCTTATATACGCAATTCCCGAGGAGACGATCGTTTTTGAGGATTCGCTGCGGGCTGTTCAGACGGCAAAAAAGGCGGGATTTTTTACCGCGGCTGTAAAGGATATCAGCGAGAAAAATCAGGAGGACCTAAAACGGTGCGCCGACGTTTACGCCGAGTCGCTTGAGGAGTTCTCAAAACGTATAACCGAGCTTCTGGCGATGAACAAAAATTCTCAATAATTCTCAAAAATAACGGAACGAAGTCGTTAAGTTGCACAAAAAAACGTGTATAAAAATATGCAAAATACGGGTTACTTTCTTAATCTGTTTGTGATATAATTGAATTGATAATTATGCAATATTTTTCGGAGGATATCTTCAATGAACAAATTTCTTAAATCTGCTTTAGCAATCATTCTTGCAGCTTCCCTTTCAATTCCGGCTTATTCGGCAGGCGCGGCGGACGCTTTTGCGGCTTCGGCGGACGAGCCTGTGAATTCCCCGAATTCAACTGAGATCACGGGCAAAAACGTTTCTCTCGAATACAAAAACGTGAGCTACAACGGCAACGTAAACAAGCCGACTGTTTTAGTTTCGGCAAACGGCGCGGCGCTCTCCGAAAACACCGATTTTATCGTGACGTTCCCGGAGGACTGTGTGAACGCGGGCGAGAAAACCGTTAAAATAAAGGGCATCGGAAGCTATACGGGAGAGGTTTTTGTTACATACAAAATCGAGCCGCTGGACTGTTCGGACAAGAACACGAACGTTCGCGTGACGGTTCCGAAGTGCGTTTACAGCGGGGCGGCGATAACTCCCGATATCACCGTAACGGCGGGCGCGCTTACGCTTAAAAAAGATATTGATTACACGCTCTCTTTTCGCAATAACGTTAACGCTTCCTCCTCGGAAAAGGCGGCTTGCGATATCGTTTTTTCGGGGAATTTTTCCGGCAAGAGAACGGTTTTGTTCAACATTGAAAAGGCTCCCTCGGAGGATTTTGAGCTGGAGCTTAAGGTCAATCCCGGAAAGAGCTTTGTGCTTGATCTGTCGGCAATGAAGCCCGCCGACGCGGTTTTCGGAGCGCCCCGGTATTCTCCGGAGGAATTTACCGCGGACAACAGGCCTAAGATCGCTTTTAACGAGCTGAAATTCGCGCTGAATCCCAATAACAGAGGCGGGGCGGTCATCACTATCCCCGTGACGAATATGAAAAACTATGCGGACTATGATCTGTATTTCTATGTTGTTCCCGCTGAAAAAGAAATTCCCAAACTCACCGTAAAGCCGATCACAAAAGAATACGACGGTAAGGCGGTTTCGGAGAATATTCTCTACGAAAACGGAAGCTACGCTGAAGTCGGCGGCGAAAAAATTTCGGGCACATGGTATTTTTGGGACAAGCTCCCGACGGAGCCTTGCGAGAAAAAATCTTTCGCGGTCACGTTTGTTCCCGATGACGAAAAATACGAGACGGTGGACGGGGTCGCGGTTGTGACGATCTCGAAGATCAAGCTCGGTAATTTCTCCATTACTCCGAGGCGGGAGAATATTGCGATCGGCGATTTTGGCTATCTGTCCGTTAAGGGGATCCCCGAGGGCGTGGGCGGTTCTATTACCGTTTCGAGCAGCGGCATGGGAGAGATGTTTTTCTCCATCACCGAGATCAAAAGCAGCAAGAGCAACGTTCGGGAATTTGAAGTGCAATTCCCCATAAGAGACGCTTTGTATACCTTTACCGCGGAGTTTGGGGGGAACGAGCATTACGCGCCCTGCATTGCGGAATGTTCGATAAAAGTCGGGGAGCCGATACTCCCCGAAGATCAGCAGCCGGAAAAGATCACGACTGCCGAGGAGCTTGCGCAAATGATCGCAAACGCGGCGGAGGGTTCCTCAATAAAAGCGGAGGGTATGCGGACGGTTCCCGCGGAGCTGGTAAGCGCCGCCGCCGAAAAGAAGCTCGTCATTGAGATGAAGCTCAACGGCAACTACACCTGGATCGTTGATACGGCGAAGATGTCTGACCGCGCGGCGCTCGATCTCAACATCACCTCGGCGGTCATTCCGTTTGTTCTGCTGGAGCAGGTGGGCGGCGAAAAGGGACGGTCGTTCAACGTTTCGGCGAAGAATCTGGGAAGCGGCGCTTCGATAAAGGTCAACGCTTCTTCCTCTTTTGCGAAGGGCACGAAAACCTTTGCGAATCTGTTCCTCTACAACACTAACGGCGAGCTGGAATTCGTCTCCTGCGCAGAGGTTGACGGTAACGCCGAGGCGGTTCTTCATATCGAGAAGAACGGCAAATACGCGGTCGTTATCGACAAGGTTACCAAGATGCCGGGCGACTGCAACAGCGACTGCAAGATTAACGTCAAGGACGCTACCGCGCTTCTGGTCGCGCTGGCGTATGCCACCGAGCCGCTGAGCGTGCAGGAGTTCCCGACATACGATTTCAACAAGGACGGAAAGATCAACGTCAAGGATGTTACTGCATTGCTGATATGGCTGGCTTCTAATTAAGACTGCCGATATTCCCCATATTAATAATCAAACCGCGCCGTTGTCGGGCTTTGCGCCTTACTCGGTGCGGTTTTTCGGTTTCGGTTTGAGAATAAAAATTATGGTTGACAAATGCGGGAAAATGTATTATAATGTTCAAAGACTGTTTTTTTACGGAGCTGATATTCTTGAATAAAAACGATATTTTTAAGCGCGCGCTGATCCTGGCAGTGCCGATGATGATACAAAACGGCATCACTAACGCCGTGGGGCTTGTGGACAACGTTATGGTGGGGAGCCAGGGGACGGAGGCTATTACCGCGGTGTCGATCGTCGGGCAGCTTATTTTTGTGTTTAATCTGGCTGTTTTCGGAGGACTGTCGGGTCCGGGGATCTACGGTGCGCAATACTATGGGCAAAAGAACACCAAGGGCTTTCAGAGCACCGTGAGAATTAAGCACTGGATAGGATTCTCGGTGCTGGTTTTAGGGCTGGTTTTATTTATCGTCGGGAAGGAATTCCTCATCGGACTGTATCTCAAGGGCGAGAGCAGCGAAATCGATCCCGCGCTTACAATGGAGCTTGCAAAGCAATATCTGAACATTATGCTCTGGGGGCTTCCTCCGTTCGTCATTACTCAGGTTTACGCGGGAAGTCTGAGAGAGACGGGAGCTTCATTCAAGCCTATGATCGCGGGAGTGATCTCGGTGGCGGCGGATGTTGTGGGGAACAATTTACTGATCTACGGTAAGCTCGGGTTCCCGAGGCTGGGAGTTAGGGGCGCGGCGATTGCTACCGTTATCGCGAGAGTTATCGAGGCGGTTATCGTTATCGCGTGGGCGTTTGCTGCGAGAAAAAAGCACACCTTCCTCATCGGGATTTACAAAACCATGCTTATTCCCAAAAAAACGGCGGGGGAAATTCTCAAAAAAAGTGTGCCGATATTCCTGAACGAGTTTTTATGGGCGGGAGGCATCGCCGCGCTGACGCAATGCTACTCGCTGCGCGGGCTGGATATCATCGCGGGGCTTAACATCTCGAACGCTTTGTGTAACCTGCTGAACGTCGTGTTCATTGCCCTCGGAAACGCTGTGGGGATCCTCATCGGGCAGACGCTGGGAGCGTCGCGGTATGAGCAGGCGAAGTCCGACGCGTTCAGGCTGATGTGGTTTACGGGAGGTATCTCCGCGGCGCTTACGGTTATTCTGGTGTGCGTTTCGGGAGCGTTTCCGAATCTTTATGATACAAGCGAGCTAGTTCGCGGGTACGCGAAGAACTTTATCGTCATCACCGCTCTGTTTTTCCCGCTTCAGGGATTTTTGAACGCGCTTTATTTCACGCTTCGCAGCGGCGGAAAAACGCTGGTTACGTTTCTGTTCGACAGCGTGTTTTCGTGGGTGGTATCAGTTCCGGCGGCGCTGCTGCTCTGCAACCTGACAACGCTACCCATCCTTGTCATCTACGCCGTTATTCAGGCGCTTGATTTCATTAAGGTTACCGTGGGGTATACGCTGATACGCAAGGGCGTTTGGATAAGCAATATTGTTGGGGAGAAATAACAAAGCCGCCGTTGTACTGTTGGCACAGCGGCGGCTTTTTATATGCGGTTGTGTGATAAATCAGAATTTGCAGGTACAATCATTTATCAACAATATTTAAAATTGCCAAAAAAACGAATAACCCCGTAAACAAAACTAAAACAATATTATCTCTCAAAGCCCCTTTAAGATCAAGGTCTTGTTTCTTCATAGCTAACAGAACTTTTATGACCAAAAATGACA
>JAFLUD010000049.1 GCA_022508965.1 Oscillospiraceae bacterium | reverse complement strand
ACAAGGAAAAAATTCGCAGGCGTACTGTATGTACGTCAAGAATTTTTGACGCAGTCATCGGCAAAATTAGCCGGAAAGACGTGTACAATACCTTGTGAAGACAGGTTCAAAGACAGAAAGTAGGAGAAGAAAATGTTTTCGAGTATAATTGATCAGTCCGCGGGACTTACCGCGCAAAGCGCTTTGATCTGCACTTTAACATCGGCGCTGTTGGGATTTCTGGCGGCGGCGCTTTATCGCCTGAACAATCCGCGCGCGTCCAAAAATCTTATGGTAACGCTTGTGGTGCTGCCGATATTGGTGCAGTCGGTAATAATGATGGTGAACGGCTCGGTTGGCGCGGGACTTGCGGTGATGGGCGCGTTCAATCTGGTGAGATTCCGTTCCGCGCCGGGCACCTCGCGCGAGCTGTGCTATGTTTTTCTGGCAATGGGAATAGGTCTCGCGACCGGCATGGGCTACATCGGCTTTGCGGTGATAATAACGCTTGCGGCGGGGCTTATTCTGGCGATACTGGGATTTACCCCGACGTTCGGGATAGTAAGAACGGCGAAGGTGCTTCGGGTGCTTATTCCCGAGGATCTGGACTATTCCACCTGCTTTAAGGAGGTCTTCGCGGAGTATGTCAGCCGCCACAGACTGATAATGTCCAAGACGGTAAGCATGGGAACGCTCTACGAGCTTCGTTATGAGATCATTCTCAAAAACGCCGAAAAGGAAAAGGAGTTTTTGGATAAGATCCGCGTGATAAACGGAAACCTTACGGTAGCTTGCAGTATCTTGACGGACAATCACGAAGAGATGTGATTCGGAGGGAATTATATGCGTATGAGATTAAAGAGCTTGGCGGTTTTATGCGCGCTGTCGATTGCGGTAACGGGGCTTTCGGGCTGTGTGAAGAACCCCGCAAACGAAAGCTCCGAAAGCTCCGGCGGCTCGGCAAACACAAACAGCACGGGAATAGGCTCTCTGTTCGGACAGAACGCAGATCAGACCTCGGAGAACAACAGCACGCAAACCTTTGAATATCCAAGACCCGCTTCCTCGGATTGTACGATAACCTTCAGCGGCGATTCCGTCTCCGTTGACGGCGGCGGCGCGGCTGCAAACGGCAGCACGGTAACCGTAAGCAAGGCGGGAGTTTATACAATAACCGGCAGCAGCGATAACGGGAAAATTCTCATAAACGCGGGCGACAAGGACGAGGTAACGCTGCTTTTGAACGGCGTGAAGCTCACCGGTAGAAGCGGCAGCGTTATCGACTGCGAGAAAGCGAAGCTGCTCGCGCTGTATCTTGAGGACGGCACCGAGAACTCGCTCTCCGACAGCGAAAACTACACGTTCAAAACAACAGACACCGAACCCGACGCGGCGGTGTTCTCACGCGCGGATATGATAATCGCGGGCGGCGGTTCGCTTACCGTAAACGGGCTTTACAACGACGCCGTAAAGTGCAAGGACGGGATTTCTGTATGCGGCGGTTCGCTTGAGATCAATTCCGTTGACGACGGCATTGTCGGCAAGGACAACGTAATTATTCAAAGCGGAAAAATCAAGATCGCCGCAAACGGCGACGGCATAAAATCCACCAACGATACAGACGCCGACCGCGGCTATATCACGGTAAACGGGGGAACCGTCGAGATAAATTCCGAGAAGGACGGCATCCAGGCGGAGACCGCGCTTACCGTAAACGGCGGAACAATAAAGATCATATCGGGCGGCGAGGACGCGTATGCCGAGATAAAGGCGAGCGGCAGCCCGTTCGACCGCGACTTCCGATTCCCGGGGGCGGGCGGTTCTTCAACCACCGTAAGCTCCGAAAGTCAGAAGGGTCTGAAGGCGGGCGCGGACATTCTCATAAACGGCGGTGAGCTTGAGATCACCTCGGCGGACGACAGCGTTCATTCCAACGCGAACGTCACCGTGTCGGGCGGAACGCTCTTGCTTTCCTCCTGCGACGACGGCATCCACGCCGACGAAACGCTCACCGTAAAGGGCGGTAAGATTACCGTAACCAAAAGCTACGAGGGTCTTGAGGGAAAGAACATCGAGATAAGCGGCGGCGAGATAAGCGTTGTAGCCGAGAACGACGGGATCAATGCCGCGGGCGGCGACAACGGCTCTTATTTCGGATTTGACAGCTCGTCGAACGATTATTATATCAAGATCTCCGGCGGAAATATTACAGTAAACGCAAACGGCGACGGCATCGACAGCAACGGCACCATCGCACAGAGCGGCGGAGTTCTGACGATCTACGGACCGACAAATTCCGGCAACGGCGCAATTGATTACGAGAAATCCTATGCGGTAAGCGGCGGAACGCTGATAGCGCTCGGCTCGTCGGGAATGGCGCAGGCTCCCAGCACGCTGTCGCAGCCCTGCCTGTCCATCTACGCGAACGTCGCCGCAAACAGCAGGATAGAGGTGCGCGACCGGAGCGGAAATGTGATCCTAAGCACGACGACTCCCAAAGCGTGCCAGTCGCTGATATTCTCAAGCGACAAGCTGAAGTCCGGCAGCGATTACGGGATTTACGCCAATGATAATCTGCTCTCGACCGTCACCGCGGGCGACGGCGTCACGGGCGGCGGAGCTTCCGGAAGCGGTTTTGGCGGCGGTTTTGGGAATCAAGGCGGCTTTGGCGGCAGACCCGGCGGCTTCGGAGGAACGGGCGGGCAAACTCCTCCCGACGGCTTCGGCGGCGGAAGAGCCGACAAATTCGGAAGCAGGGAATTCCCGAACGAAAGTATGTAAGCCAATTAAAACAGTAACAGCGCGTTTTATTTCCTCAGCCTCTTGACAAAATATGTTTTTCGTGCTACTATATATTTGCAGAAGAAAGGGATGAGAATTTGAAGAAGAATAATCAAGCCGTCATTGATATAACAAAGCGCTATTCATTGGGCGAGGAGATATTCAACTCCGTAACTCACGGCGTCGGGGGATTGCTCTCTATTGCGGGAACAGCGGTGCTTATCGTTCTGGCGGCGATCTATTCCGACGCTTGGGGAGTGGTAAGCTCCGCGATCTACGGCGCGTCGCTTATTATACTTTACACGATGTCAACGCTCTATCACGCGCTTACAAACCGCCGCGCAAAGACGTTCTTTCGCATAATGGATCACGACACGATATTTTTTCTCATTGCTGGGACCTACACTCCCATAACGCTTATTCCGCTGCGCGGGGCGCTTGGGTGGGTGCTGTTCGGAGTGGTATGGGGGGCGGCGATCCTCGGGATAGTGATGAATTCCGTAAACCTCGAGAAATTCCGCAAGCCGTCGGTGGTATGTTATATTGCGGTCGGCTGGGTGGTGGTATTCGCGATAAAGCCCATGCTCGAACGCTGCACGCCGCTGTCGCTGTGGTTTTTGCTGATCGGAGGACTTTGCTATACGGTAGGGATAATATTCTACGCGATAAAAAAGGTCAAGTATTTTCATTCTGTCTGGCACATCTTCACCATAGCTGGGAGCGTGTTCCATTACTTTTCGGTAATGCTTATGATCATAAGCTAGTTTTTAGAGATTAGGAATTAGAGATCAGTTGCAATGCAATTGATCTCTTTTTTATTGTATAAATTTGTTACATTTTGGAGAACATAATTTTACATCTGGCAGACTGGATAAGGAGTGAGGAAAATGGAAGATAACATTATCAGAACAAAGATCTCTACAAAGCTCCCGATTGATATATCGCTGGAACAAAACCTCAACAACATAAAGCTGATAACCGAGAATTCGTCCGACGTTATCACCAAAACGGGAATGGTCTGCGGCAACCGCATAGCGGTACTCACCTGCGAGGGAATGACCAGCACCGATACGCTCGCGGAGCTTATCTACAACAAGCTGAACGCTCTCGGAAACGCGAAATATATGTCGCCCGAAACGCTTCTTTCGCACTTTTTCGGCGTGTATATGATAGCGGCGGAGCAGCTTGAGATAAAGAACCTCGGCGATCTGATCTTAAAGCTGCAATCGGGCTTTGCGATAATAATTGTCGACGGCGTTCCCAGGGCTATCGGCATAGGGATTCAGGGCTACAAATCCCGCGGGATAGACGAGCCGAGCGCCGAGCTTAACGTCCGCGGCTCGCGCGAAGGATTCTCGGAGGTTATCCGCACGAATATGGCGCTTATCCGACGCAGAATAAAATCCCCCACGCTGGTATTCGAGCTTTCGACGATAGGCGAGCGCTCCAACACGGACGTCTGCCTGTGCTACATTTCCGACAAGGTCTCTCCCGAGCTTTTGGAGAATGTCAAGCGGCGCATTAAGTCGGTGAAGCTCAACACGATACTCGAAAGCGGCTATATTCAGCCGTATTTTGAGGGAAAGGGCGGCTGGTTCTTCTCCGAATGCGGCACCTGCGAACGCCCCGATACCTTCGCCGCGAAGCTGTATGAGGGCAGAGTGGGGATCCTCGTGGACGGAACTCCGTTCGCGCTGGTCGTGCCGCATCTGTTTATCGAGAGCTTCCAGACGCTGGACGATTACACTCAAAAGCCGTTCTTCGCGTTTTTCATAAGAATAGTGAGACTCTTCGCGTATTTTATCACGCTCTTTCTTCCGGGAGCGTATGTGGCGATAGCGTCATACAATCCCGAAATGCTGCCGTCGGCGCTGATATTGAATCTCGCTGCCGCCGAGCAGACGGTGCCGTTTTCGCTTATGGTGGAATGTCTGTTCATTCATTTTATGTATGAGATACTCCGCGAAGCGGGAATACGCCTGCCGCGCCCGATCGGTCACGCGATAGGGGTGGTAGGCGGCTTGGTTATCGGCGACATAACCGTCTCCGCGGGGCTTGTGGGAGCGCCCATGGTGCTGATAGTGGCGCTGTCGGGACTGTGCAGCTTTGTAGTTCCGACAATGTACGAAAAAACCGTGATACTGAGATTCTTGTATATCATCGCCGGGGGAATCTTCGGACTGTACGGGCTGGCGATCTTAGCGGGCGCGGTAACGATAAAGATGTGTTCCCTCAACACCTACGGGATCCCGTATATGGCGCCGATCTCGCCGTTCTCACCGAAAGCGATGCGGGATATGCTGGTTCGCGCGGGCTGGCGTAAAATGGCAAAGGGCGACGTTACGCTGCAAAACCTTAACGGCGCGGAATAATCCCTAAGCAAAATGAGAAATTTTTTAAGAAGGGGGTTTGGGGGAGAACCCTTGGGGGCGGCTTCCGCCTTTTTATAAAAAGGGTTTCCCCCAAAAAAGCTACAATTAGAAGAAATTTAGCTTTACAAAAAGAATGCTATTATTAAAAAACCGAAGGTGATATAATGACCGAATCAAATAACAAAATCAGCGTGCCGCAGCTTTTTTGCGTACTGCTGCTGTCGCGGCTCTCCGCGGAGATAGTGTATCCGCGAACCGCGTCTGCGGCAGCGGTGGAGGCGATCTCGGCGCTGATAATATCCGAGCTTATCCGCTTTGCATTAGCGCTTCCGATAATCGTGTACTCCTTTAACGGGAACAATATTCACCGCGCTGTGTGGAACAAAAACCGCTTTTTCGGCTGGACGGGAGCGCTTTTCGCGGCGGCGCTTCTGGTGGGCGCGTCGCTTAGAACGCTGTTTTATTCCGCGGAATTCTCCGTGAAGAATCTCCTTATCGGCGGTCTGATGTGGGCGATCTTCACCATCTCGGCGATCTTCGCTATATACGCCGCGGCGATGGGCGCGGAGGCGATAGCGCGCGCGGGCGCGATAATCCTCATAGCGGCGGCGCTTGTTTCGATAACGGCGATGCTCGCGGACATTCCGTATATGCGCGTCAGCGCGATAACGGGCGGCGGGGATTTTTCGTCGTTTTTAAACGAGATATTCGAGCGGCTGATGCGCGGCGGGGAATACCTGATCTTTGCGGCGCTGCTGCCGTATGCAGAAAAGAAAAAGCCCGCCTCCGCGGGAAAAGGAATATTGCTGTTCGCGTTGTTTTCAACGCTCGCGGCGGCGTTTATCTGCGTGTTCAATTGCCTGGTGCTGCGCGAGATGTACGGGCTTTGCGAGTATCCGTTTATCGCGGCGTCGTCGCTGTCGGACATCGCGTTCTTCAAACGTCTGGACGGCGCGGCGGCGTCGGTATGGACGCTTTGCGCGGTGTTCAGAGGGGGACTTATGCTGCTGGCGGCGGAAAGCGCGATAGCCGAGGTTTACAGCGCCGCGCGTCATAAGCGCAGACAGAAGAGCGAGGGAGAAACGTTATGAGAAAAGCGCTTGCAATTCTTTCGGTGATAGCTGCACTGTTCCTCACTGCCTGCGCCGATTCCACTCAACTCGGTGAACGCGCGATAATCCAGGCGGCGGCAGTGGATTATGACGGAAGCTACCGCGTAAGCGCGCTGTTATTCAGCAGCGGAGGCAGCGGCGGGAACACCATCGACGCTTCCCAAGATAACGTTATCAAAGTTACCGGAGAGGGCGAAACGCTCGCCGAAGCGATCGACAACATCTCCCTCATCGACGGCAAGAGAATTTATATGTGCGAGACAAAGCTGCTGATCTTAGGCGGAGGATTCGAGGAGATAAGCGCGATGGAGGCGCTGAACACGCTGTATTACGATATGCGGTGCAGCCTGAATATGCCCGTGTGCTGCGCGGAAAAGGCGGAATTCCTCACCGATCTGCAATTCACCGAGGGCGTGACCTCCGCCGAAAAGCCGCTTTCGATGATCGAGAACGCCTACCGCATGGGGGTCTCCCCGAAGACGACCCTGCTCGATCTTCTCGCCGAGAATCAGGGCGGCGAACCGTCGCTGATACCGCAGTTCACGCTCTCCGAAAACGGCAGGGGAATGACCTCCTCCGATGACGGCAAGACCGCGGTGCTGTGCGGCTCGCGACAGATGCAAAACGGTCTGCTCTCCGAGAATTACAACGAAGCGAAAACCGCGGGACTTATGCTGGTGTACGGAAAATCCGACAAAATGACGCTGAATTATGTGTTCCAAAACAGCGAGAAAACCTGCGAGGCATACGGGATAAAGGTGCGCTCCGAGCCGATCGCGCGCGGCAGCAGCCTTGTGGTTACGGCAAAATTCCGCACCCGAAACGGCGGCGAGCTTACCGAAGCCGAGCGCAAAACAGCTTTGAAAGAGCTAAGCAGAATAGTCGGGGACAGCCTATAATTCCACCTTCCCCAAAAAATTCGCCCAGCGCTCGGTATAGAATTTGTAGTAAGAAACTCCCTTTTTCTTTCTGTAATTTACAAAGCAGGGAAGCGCGCACCACAGCAGCGACGGCAGCCCGATCGCCGGCAAAAACAGCGGTCCGAGGATTATAGATTGAAGCGAGTGACCGTACTCGTGGCGCGCGACTTTCTCAATAGCCGAGGGATCGGCTCCGTTTTTGGGAACGCTCACGAAAATGAACATACCGAGCCCCACGCTGCCGCGCGGAAAATTCCACTCGGTTACGAGAGCCTTTCCGAAGCGGTAGTGCTTTTTGTTGATATTAAAGAAAAAGAGAACCAGACCCGCGATGTTCTGGAGAATTCCCCAAGTCCACTGTAAAATGTAATACAAAATAATTCCCCGCCTTTTTATATTTGTGAACAAGCCCCCACCTGCGCTTTGCAGTTGAGGGCTTTTCGGTGTTTTACTTTTTCTTATTCGAGGACTTCTCCGGCTCCGGCTCGGGAGTTGCATAGTCGGTAATGACAACCGATTCGATGATGAGATCCTGTGTGGGCTTTTCGAGCAGACCGCTGCTCGCGGTGGTGACTTCGACGTTGTTCAGCGCGTCCAGCACCTCAAATCCCTCAAAAACCTGCCCGAAAACGGTATCATAGCCGTCCCACAGCGGATAACCGCCCGTGGTCATGTACTTCGCCGCGGCGTCGTAGGACGCTTTCTCGATCATGGTCGCGAGATTGGTGTAATAAGCCTCCTGCGCGGTCAGATAATCAAGCTCGGGATCGTTTTCCTCAAGCTCCGCCTTTTTCGCGGTGAATTCCGCCGCCTTTTCGCGGATAACGGAAGGCGAGAAATTGGTGATATCCGTTTTCGCCTGGCTTGTAACTACATAAAACTGCGTGGTGTTTTTGCCGTCGAGATTGGCGTAGCAAAGCGCGCCGTAGATGTGTCTTGCTTCCTCGTTTATCTCATTGTCGAAAAAGCCGTCGGTGTTTATGACAGCCTCGCCGCCCGTGCCGTCGCCGTACAGCGAGCCGCCCTGGATACACATATCCTTTGCGACGCGGTGTATCTTCAAGCCGTCATAATACTTGCTGTCCGCAAGCTCTATGAAGTTCTTGACCGCGTTCGGCGCGAGGTCGGGGAACAGCTTAGCCTTGATCGTGCCGTAGCCCTGGATGGTGATCTCGGCGATCTTATCGCCGTCCTTAAAGGTCATCGCGATAGCGGTATTTCCCGAAGGAGTCTTGCTGCAGCCGGTATTCACAACACACAAAGCCGCCAGCCCCAAAGATAACAGAACATTTTTCAGCTTCATAATTTTACCTCTTTCAACTTAAAATACCGTAACCGTAACGTTCTTGATTATGATATCCTGAACGGGCTTTGACATTTCGGATCCGCCGTCGTTGTATGTTACGGGAACCTCCGAGATGCTGTCCACAACGTCAAATCCCTCGTAGACCTGCCCGAAAACGGTATAGTTTCCGTCGAGGAACGGCGTGCCGCCTTTTTCCTTATAGCGCGCCTTGATCTCGTCCGACGCGTAATTCACCCAGTCGACGGTGTTCTGATAATACTGCGTCTGGAAGCGGTAGTATTCCTTTTCGATGGGGTTTGAAGTCGCCGCGAGATAACCCTTGCCCTGCTGAACTATCTGTTCATAGCGCGGAATGTCGAAGTCGCCGAGGTCTTGGGGGGTCTTGTTGTTTACGATATAGAACTGCGTGGAGTTTGACCCCTGCGCGTTCGCATAGCAAAGCGCTCCGTAGAAATGACGGGCGTTCTGCGTGGTCTCGATGCCGAATTCTCCGCCGTTAACCATAGCGTCGCCGCCAGTGCCGTTTCCGTTGAGCGAGCCGCCCTGCAGCATAAAGTCCGCAACAACGCGGTGGATCTTGAGGTTCTTATAGTATCCCGCGTCAGCGAGCTTTTGGAAGTTCTCCACTCCCAAAGGCGCCGCCTCGGGGAACAGCACGGCTTTTATCGTGCCGAAGCCCTCTATCTCAAAGGTAGCGACAAGATCGCCGCTTTTCGGAGCGACTGCCTCGATGTTTCCTTTAAAGCCGTTGATCTCGGTAGGCTTAGAGCTTGTGATCTCCATTTTTGAATTTCCTCCGTTTTTGTTGGGATCGCCGCACCCCGTAAGGAGCAGCCCCGCCGCAAGCGCACACATCAGTATTTTTTTGAATTTCATGGTTTATTCCTTTCAGCTTATGCTATTTTACGCCTTTTTTACAATAGTTCCCTGACGGGTCTCCTCGACGATATAGCCCATTTCGGCGATCTTATCTCTGAGAGCGTCCGCTGTCGCGAAGTCCTTAGCCTTGCGCGCTGCTTTGCGCTGTTCGAGAAGCTCCGTCACCTCGGAAGGAATTTCCTCTTCACTATTATTATACAACAATCCGAGTACGTTTGTCAATGCCGTAAATTCATCTTGATACGCTTTTACGCTGCCCTTGGTTATTTCCGGGGAATTAACCGCCGCGTTTATCTTACGCGTAAGCTCAAATACCGCCGCGATGCCGTCTGCGGTGTTGAAATCATCGTCCATCGCCTTTATGAAGTCCTC
Source organism: Oscillospiraceae bacterium (assembly GCA_022508965.1). GTDB lineage: Bacteria > Bacillota > Clostridia > Oscillospirales > Ruminococcaceae > CAG-115. The sequence goes on along the minus strand of JAFLUD010000049.1, from coordinate 2,848 downwards.
GCGGGCAATTCTCACATCCTCGAGGACTGAAGCGTCCGCGTCGCCGTCCTTTGCGGCGCCGAGAACTCTGTTCATTGTGTCGCGGCAGGTGTACAGCCGCGAAAGCGCCGCCTTGCAGCTTTCGATGACCTCAAGCGTGTAGTTGAGCTGGCTTCTGTAATGCACCGACAGCAGCATGAAGCGGATAGGCTCATAGCCGAATTTCTCCGCCATATCGCGCACGAGGAAGAAATTCCCCGCGGACTTGGACATTTTCTTGTTGTCAACGTTCAGCATACCGTTGTGCATCCAGATATTGGCAAGCGGACTTCCCGTGGCACATTCGCTCTGGGCGATCTCGTTTTCGTGGTGGGGGAAAATGAGGTCGCTGCCGCCGCCGTGAATGTCGATGGTGTCGCCGATGTAGTGCCGCGACATTGCCGAGCATTCGATATGCCAGCCGGGTCTGCCCTGCCCGAACGGCGAATCCCAGTACGGCTCGCCGGGCTTTGCGGCTTTCCACACAGCAAAATCCATCGGATCGCGCTTTTTCTCGCCGACCTCGATACGCGCGCCCGCCTTCAGGTCGTCCAGCGGCTGGTGCGAGAGCTTTCCGTATTCGGGGAACTTCGCGGTGTCGAAATAAACGTCGCCGTCTGCCTCGTAAGCGTAGCCCTTGTCCACAAGCGTTTTTACTATGTCGATGATTATTCCCATATTCTCGGTAACTTTGGGGTGAATATCCGCCGTGCGGACGTTAAGACCCTTCGCGTCGGTAAAATATTCCTTTATCGCGTTCTCCGAGACCTCCGAGGAGGTTTTTTGGAGCTCGTTTGCTTTCTTGATTATCTTGTCGTCAACGTCGGTGAAGTTCTGAACGTACAGCACCTTATACCCTCTGAATTCCAGATATCTTCTCAGGGTGTCGAACACGCACAGCGCGCGGGCGTTGCCGATGTGAATGAGGTTGTACACGGTCGGACCGCAGCAGTATATTTTCACGGTATCCTTTGTAATGGGAACCAGCTCTTCTTTCTTTCGCGTCATGGTATTGTATAGCTGCATAGGTTATTCCTCCTGTTTTTTGAGGGAATTGATCTCCTCTTTGAGACCTTCGATCTCTTTCTTCAGTTTTTCTATGTGGATCAGGTGCTCGCACAAAATTTCCGACACGGGATCGGGAATGTGTATCTGATCCAGCTCGCTGTTCGACAGCCGTATCCCGTCGCGCTTGACTACTCTCGCGGGAACTCCCACGGCTGTGCAGTTGGGGGGAACTTCCTCGAGAACGACCGCGTTTGCGGCGATCTTGGAATTATCCCCGATCTTGAACGGACCGAGAACACGCGCGCCCGCTCCCACCATAACGTTGTTTCCGAGGGTGGGGTGGCGCTTTCCCACATCCTTGCCAGTGCCGCCGAGGGTGACGTTCTGATAAAGCGTGCAGTTGTCGCCGATCTCGGTGGTCTCGCCGATAACGACGCCCGAGCCGTGGTCGATAAACAGCCCTTTTCCTATTTTAGCTCCCGGGTGGATCTCTATGCCCGTTTTGTGGAGCGAACGCTGCGATATCCAGCGCGCGATGAAAAAATGTCCGCGCTCGTAGAACCAGTGCGCCATACGGTAGCTCCTCACCGCCTTGAACGACGGATACAGCAGCATTACCTCCAGCGACGAGTGAACGGCGGGGTCACGCGCCTTTATGGACGCAATTTCTTCTTTTAATCGGTCAAACATCAATGCCTCCGTCAAAACCTAAGACTTAAACTCAATTTTTTGGGAAACCCGCGGGCAAAATAAAAAGCCCTCATGCACACGGCACGAAGGCGTCATAAACGCGGTCCCACTTCGCTTCGGGCAGAGAATCCGCCCCTCAAAACTCCTTAACGCGGAAAACGGACGCGGATACTGAGGAAAACCGTTCCCCGCGCCGGCTGGCGGCCGCACTTCACCGAACCCGAAATCCGCGCTTTCACCGCCGCACGGCTCTCTGTATAACGGATTTTCGGCTACTCTTGCCGCGTAATAGCCTTTGATAATAACTATTGTCTTTATTATAACATAATATCACCTAAAAAGGCAAGCCAATTCATTCCAAAAAAGCGCGGTTATTTCTCGGATTTTTTGTGCAATTTACCTAGGGTAACATCGCATAAAGATTGTCGTCCAATCGCGCAGACAGATTTTTCGTCAGATTGCCAAAAACGACGAAGTAATACTGACGTATTTCGAGGAGTTTTTGGCAAAAATGACGGAAAAGATGCAAGCGAGTGGACGGCAAAGGCGTTAGCCGTTCTTTGTGTGATGTTACCCTACCCTAAAAGAACGATAGCAAGCGCGATTATAAGCCGATTGTCGGCGTTTTCCGAGAGCAGAATGAGTATAAGCCCCGCTATCAGCATCATATCCTTATCCGAAAACAGGTTGTCGAGCGGGTTTCCGCGGCGGTTGTTCCGGGGATTTTTCGGGCAGCCGCCGCAGGGGTCTTCGCGGGGAAGCTCCGGGCGCTTTTCGGGTCGTTTATCGCAAGTGTTTTCGTGTCGATTATCACAGTGATTTTCGGAGTGCTTTTCACAGTGTTTTTCGCAAGAATTTTCGGGATGTTTTTCGGGAAATTTTCCCCCGCGTTTTTCACCGTGAAAATCACACCTTTCCGGGCGCTGCGGACAACATCTCCCGTTCCCGTTTTCTGCCTTATATAACGCGGATTGCGCGGAATTGTATACCATAAAATTCACCTCCGAAAAATACCGTAAAAATTCATACAAAATTCCCCCAAAAAATCGGGCGGAAAATTCTCCTAAGAGCCTGTTCAGTATCTCTCAGCACGCATCTTTCTTGCATCTTTTGTGTCTTTCTTCGTTGATTT
>JAFLUD010000048.1 GCA_022508965.1 Oscillospiraceae bacterium | reverse complement strand
TTTTCGGTCGGAGCGACCGAAATTTCGCTTCGCGAAACCGTGAAAAACGACGCGGGGTCGACGAGACAAGGGCTAGATGCTCTTGCCGAGAAAATATTTTTTTGTAACGGTTAAATAAGGCGATGTATAGTTGACAGTACACAGTAAACAGTATCGCTCAAACTAAACGCGCCCCGGATATTTTAGGGCGCGTTTGGCGTTTTAATTGAAAGGATGATTTTTATGAAAAAGATTTTTGCGTTTGTTTTGGCTTTGTCAATGCTTTGCGCTATGACAGGCTGCGACAAGAACGAGGGCGGGATCTCAAATCCCGACAGCTCAAACAACTCGGAAAGCTCGACAAGCAGCGTTGAGGATTCTTTGTCAAGCCCCTCCGCGCCCGATCCCAGCTCGGAGGAAAGCACGGGCAGCACAAGCGAGCCTGCCACCGGTCAAGCCGAGTTTGACTTCGACGAGGCTGTGAAAAACATCACGCTTTTTGGTAATAAAATTTCTCTGCCGTGTACAATAGCGGATTTTGGGGAGGATTTTTCGCTGGACGAAGATGTCCAAAGACCTATTGGAGATACGGGAAATATGCTTAGCAATTTGTTATATCAAGGTTTTAAAATTGGCACTGTTATTATCAAAGACTGTCGCGAGGGCGAAAGGTTTGATAATAAAGAGATTGTCGAAATTGATTTGGGATTTGGATCATATATTTATCCTTATACAGAGGCTGAAAAGCTTGCTTTTGAGCGTATGGGTAATTACACAGGCAAAATAGAACATAACTTTGCAGGATTATCCTTTGATTCAACAGAAAAAGAGGCTGAAACTGTACTTGGAAAGCCAGCCTCGTCTTTTGATTGGTCAGATGGTTATGAATTAACCTATGAATTTGATAATGGACATATTGATATAAGATTTGACTACCAAAACAACAAAATATTACGCTTCACAGTAAGTGTATGGTAATTAGGGGGTATAACAATGGCAAATGTAGATTATAACTCAACAGTAGAATTTATTGAAAGTATCAATAGTGCGGTAACGTTTTCCGCAATTAAATCCGATGGTAATTTTGTGAGATAATTTGTCGGAAAAGTGATTTTCCTCTTGAAAAAAATGGGAGTATGTGATATAATAAGTTTGGAAATGTGTCTTGATAACAATTGTTCCGAAAAAAGGAGTTAAAACGAAAATGAAACGTGTTGCCGCGATTCTTTTGTGTTTTGTTCTGTGCTTATCCCTTTGCGGGTGTGAGAAAAAACCGGACGAGGAACAGGGCGTTAAGCCCGCGCCCGATTTTATGCCGCTTACGGAGATCGTTCCGGGGCGGAAAAACGTTTACCTTATCGTAAAAATTATCGAGGGGAGCAGCTATTGGCAGGTGATCGTCGACGGAGCGAAGGACGGCGGAGACGACTTCGACTGCAACGTCTATTACAGCGGTTCTTATCTCGAGACCGACTGGGAATCCCACGAGAGGCTGCTTGACGAGGCGGCTAGGGCAGGCGCGGACGCGGTCTTGATCGCGCCGAACGACTCGGTCAATCTTTCGGGGAAGATCGAGGAGGTCTACGCAAAGGGGATCCCCGTAGTTCTGATAGATACCATCGCAAACACCGACAGCTATGATATCTGCTATATGACCGACAACCTTATGGCGGGGAGGAAAGCGGCAGAGGAGATGCTCTCGCTGCTTAAGAAAAACGGCACTTCAGAGAGCGAGAATATTCAGATAGGAATTCAGGTGGGCGCGACTTCTTCGATGACTATTATCGAACGGCTCGCGGGATTTTTTCAATATTGGAGCCAGTTTGCTCCGGCGGCTTGGGAGGTCATTCCCGATATAAAGTGCAACGAGGGCAGCGTGGACAAGGCGGTTATATGCGCGGAGGAGCTGCTGAAATATCCGAATCTTAAAGGCTTCTTCGGCACAAACAACGGCTCGACGGTGGGCTTTGCGAGAGTTGTTAAGGAGCGGGAGCTTAAGGACATCGCGCTGGTCGGGTTCGACTATTCGGACGATATAGCCGAGCTTATTGCCGACGAGGAATACACGGTTTCTACCGTTCTTCAAAAACAGTATGACATGGGTTATATGGGCGTTGCTTCGGCGGTGGCGGTCATCGGCGGAGAAAAGCCGGAGGTGAAGTTCTCGGATACGGGAGTTATCGTTGTCAACAAGGACACGATAGATCAGGAAGAGGTCAAGAACGCTCTTTTACATAATTGAGGTCGGAATATATGAAAAAAGATCAGAATATCGGTTCTCCGAATGAGATAACAAAAAGCATACCGTTTTTGAGAATGCTGGTGGTATATCTCGTTGTCTGCGGCGCGGGTGTGGCAATCCTTCTTATGAGCTTTGATTCTCTGATGAGAAGTCACGACAAAAAGCTCACGGGGAATATTTGCAGCCTGGTGACCGAGAAGATGAATAATTCCATAAGATATATGACTATATCGGCGGAGAATATGGCGGAGGTCTTGTCGGCGCAGGGGACGGACGATCTCGGGGAGCTGTATGAGAATCTGGCGCGGTCTGACGATGGCAGCGGTTATGAGAGCATCGGCTTTATCGACGAGGAGGGCAACGTTTACGCGTCGCCCGCAGAGCTTGCGGAGTTTGACAAGTGGGGGCTTTCGGATATTGCGAAGCTGGCGGATCCGGTTTCTATCTCGGCGCCGTACCGTTCGGGGAATACGGGACATTCGGTGTTTACTATCTTTACGAATTATACCTACGCGGGCGGAAAGAAGGGGTATCTTTTCCTTACCTATCCGCTTAAGGAAATAGAGGAAATGGCGTTTACGGAATCGGCTACGAAGGATACCGAGATATGGCTTATGGAGGCGGCTTCGGACAACGTTATTCAGTGCGCGGGTCCCGACAGCACCTCTATCGGCGGCTGGAACAACGCGCTGCTTTCCATTCGAAAGCCTATAAACGCGGAGTTTCAGGACGATTACATCGAATGGAAAAACAAGATGAATCAAAACGTTGTCACCGCTAACGTTTCTTATGAGATCGGCAAGGAGACATATACGCAGGTGTTCTCGAAGATAGACTTTATGCACGGCTGGTTTGTGGTCGTAAAGATCCCGAGCAGCTCGCTTTCTTCGGCGCTTCAGACGTTCAGATCGAGAGTGCTTATTTTCTTGGGCGTGCTGTTTGTTGCGACGGTGTTCATATTCATTATCTCACATAAACGCGAGACCGCCGAGAAGCGCGTTCTCGAAAATCTTTCAATACACGACCCGCTGACTTCGGTTATGAACAGGAGAGCTTTCGATTTCACGGCAAAGCAATATCTGGGGAAGAATCTCAAAAGCAAGGGCGAAGCGTCGCTTTTGTTTATTGACATCGACTTCTTTAAGCAGGTAAACGACAGGTTCGGGCATGAGGCGGGAGACAGGATACTTACCGAGTTTTCTGCGGCGCTGCGCGAGCTGTTCGGCGAGGGGAGCTATATCTCGAGATATGGCGGAGACGAGTTTGTGGTTCTTGTGAGAAACGCCGACAAGGACAATATCAACAGGCAATTGGAGCTTCTTCAGAAGCACGCCGAAAAGATAAAGCCCTGCGACGATCCGCAGGAATACGGGGATTTTGTTCTTACGTTCAGCTGCGGCGCGGCGGTGTTCCCGGAGGACGCGGGCGACCTTAAGGGGCTTGAGGCGGGCGCTGACAGCGCACTTTACACCGTCAAGAAGAACGGTAGAAACGGCTTTGAATGGTGCGCGGGTAATTCTGCGGATTAAGAGCTTTTAAGGAAATTTGCGGTTTATGATCTTCTGTTCCTGGTTCCCCATTCGCACATACTGTCGAGGATCGGGATCAAAGATTTTCCGCGCTTGGTGAGGCTGTATTCGACCTTTGGCGGCACCTGAGGATATTCCTTGCGGTTTACCAAGCCGTCGGCTTCAAGTTCCTTCAGCGTCGCGCTGAGGGTCTTGTAGGAAATGCCGCAGATGTACCTTTTCATCTCATTGAAACGGACTGTTCCGAACTCCATCAGGGTGTACAAAATAAACATCTTGTATTTTCCCTGTATCAGGGACATGGTGTAGCTGAAGCCGGTTTCCTCCAGCTTTGCGTTTTGAATGCATTCAATACTCATGGATCACACTCTCCTTTGGGTTAGTATCTCACCTTAATGTGCGTACTTGAATTCAGTTTTAGTTTGTGATATAATTATAGCATTGATCGGCAAAAAAGTCAATCATCATTTAAGGAGGATCATTAAGAGTTATGAAAATTGTTGTTATCACGGGAAGCCCCCGTAAGGACGGAAACAGCTTCGCTATGACAAAGGCATTTATCGAGGCGGCGGAGGCTAAGGGACACACCGTTGTGCGTTTCGACGCGGCGGCTAAAAACGTCGGAGGCTGCCATGCCTGCGAGACTTGCTATAAGTCGGGGAAGGCGTGTTCGTTTGACGATGATTTCAATACGTTGGCGCCCGATATTCTGGAAGCGGACGCGGTCGTTTTCACTATGCCGGTATACTGGTATTCCATTCCCGCGCAGATCAAGGGGGTTATCGACAAGCTGTTCTCTCTCGTTGTGGGGGGGAAGGATATCGCGGGCAAAAAGTGCGCGCTTATCACCTGCTGCGAGGAGCACGATATGTCCGTTATGGACGGGGTGAAGATCCCGATCGAGCGCTCGGCGGCACTGCTTAAATGGGAGATGGTCGGAGAGGTTCTGATCCCCGGAGTTCTCAAGGTCGGAGATATCGACAATACCGACGGCTGCAGGCAGGCGGCGGCTCTGGCGGATAAAATTTAAGAGAGCGAGGAGAGTTCTCAAAAAAACGCACGGAAAGGCGGGTGGCTGTTTTGCTGACAACGGAGCTTGAGGAAAGGCTGAATAACGCGGGCGGTTTTGACGAGGAGATGATCGAGAACAACGCTCCTCCGAGGCTTTCGGAGGTTCTTTGTGAGCATATCGGGGAGAAGGGTCTCAACAAGGCGGAGGTCATCCGTACCCTCAACGTTGACAGAAATTACGGCTATCAGATACTTAACGGGACGAGAATTCCCACAAGAAATTGCTTGATTCAAATTGCTCTGATCCTTAAGCTCGGCACCGACCGCATTAACTACCTGCTGAGGCTTGCGGGGAAGTCGCCGCTTTATGTGAGGAATCCCCTTGACGCGAAGGTGTTCTATGCCGCGAAGCACAACATGGAATATTTTGAGGCGGTGGATTTTATTTGGGGTAGGACTTCTGCCATTACAATTCCTACAAAATAGACTGTTGAAAAATAAAATTAAACTCCCCCTGTTTGGGGGGAGTTTTTTTGTTACTTTTTGAGGGTGATGTGAAGGGCGTCGAGGGAATATTCCGCGGAATAATCCGAGACGGTTATTCCGTATTTTTCCGAGAGATCGGACTTGTAGTTTTCGGTCATAGTTTCCCAAAGTCCGTCGACCAAGTTTGGGAATATGTACAGCGCGACGGTCTCGCCGCCGCTGTCGCAGACGGCTTTGGTTTCCTCGAGAAGGGCTTTGTAGGCTTCCTCGACACCTTCCATTTGATATGCTTTATTCAGATACTTATTAAAGTAGTAATTCGGAACGTCGGTCTTTAACGCTTCTTCCGCGTCAAAGTCCAGAGGCAGGATCGGCAGGTATTTTTCATCAAGCTCATCGAGCCCTTTAGCGGCGACAAACACCAGATAATCACAAACGAAGAAGTAAATATGCGTCGACCTGCCGTCTTCGGCAACGGGCACGGCTGTAACGTTTCTTGAAATTTTGAGATAATCATATCTGGGAACGATATTATACCATCTGTCGTCTGCTTTCACGCGGACTACCGCCATATCAATACCGCTTATGTTCACATCAGTCACAAAGCAGTAAAAGTCGAGTCGTTGAGCGTAATCGCATATCGCACGGGCTACTCCGAGATCATCCGCCACATGATCTATTACCGCGCCGTGAGTGGTTGAGGAGGCGGGTCTGCCGCCGCGCACCACAAGCTCCGTTTCTCCTAAGAGCTCATCGTAAATGATGCGGAGCTGTCCTATGTTGTCATCATAATCGGTCTTTCTGACTTCCTTTACGTGATCCCCTATAAAATTATTCGCCACATGGGGGTCTATGCCGTTGTAGACGGGTATCACGGTGTTGACATACTCGTCGGGATCGGGCTGGCGGTTTACGTTGGAGTCGGTGTAGCTGACGTTGTAGGTGGGGGCGTTGTTTATATGGGGATTTTCGTTCAGCACGCAATTATAAATTTCCTCTACTTGAGCGACCGTATAAGTCACCGAGGTAATGGGAATCTCCTTTTCACTTTTGAGAAGACCGTAATAGATGTAGCTGTACAGCCCCTGTTCGCTGTCGTTCAGCACGGAGAACAGCGGTTTGTCGAAGCTTTCTTTTCTGAGATCGGGGGTGTTGCCGCCGGAGCCTACCACGGTGTCGCCGGGCTGTGATGTGCTGTCAGGCTCGCTTGTGCTGCTGCCGCTGTCGGAGGTGCTTGTATCGGGATCGGACGGGATCGCGTCGGCGGGCTTGAACGCCTTTATCGCGAGCGGGATCATCACCGCTATCACAGCGAGTGCGCAGGCGGCTTCGATCATCGTTCGCAGGTGCTTTTTAAAGAAGCTCTGTCTGGGCTTGTTGGTTTTTATGGAGACCGCCATATCGGAGACGCTGCCGATGTTCCCGAGGGGGGCGTTGTTCTCCGCTTCGGAAGCAGCATCGGGAGTTATCAGCGGCTCGGGCGTTATAGCCACGGAATCGAGCGCTTTCTTCATTTCGTAAGCGTCGGCGTAGCGTTCCTCGATCGTAAGCTTGGTGGCTTTTGTGATTATCCCCCACAGGGCGGGGTCGATATCGAACTGATTTTCCTTAAATGTATCGTCGTTGTCAAAACGCGCGGAGGGGTCTTCGGGAATGTCGCCGGTGAGTATGAAATACAGCGTGGTTCCCAATGAATATACGTCTGTCCAGGAGCCTTGGTTGCCCTTTTTTCTGTACTGCTCGGGCGGCGCGAAGCCGGGCTTTAAGATCACCGAAAAGCTCTGGGAATGCTCGGCGACGACTTGCCGCGCCGCGCCGAAATCTATCAGCTTGATATCGCCGTTGCCGCAGATAATAATATTATCTGGGGAGATGTCGCGGTGAAGTACCGACGCGCTGTGTGCCACGACAAGCGCGCTGCATATATTCTTCGCGATATACAGAGCCTGCGGGGGCTTTAATACTCCGTGCTCGCGGATGTACTCTTTGAGCGTTTCGCCGCGGAGGTATTCCATGGCGATGTAGACGGTTCCGTTCTCGTAAAAACAGTCGTATACGCCGACGATGTTCGGGTTGCCGTTGAAGCGCGTTACCAGCTTCGCTTCGTTGTAGAACTTTTCCGCGCCCAGCTTGAACGCGTCCGCGCTTTCGGCGGAGGTTACGGATACCTCGGCGCTTTCGGCTGCGCGCTGAGCTATTCCGTAGGGATAGTATTCCTTGACGGCGATCTTTTTGCAGGTCAGCGCGTCATACGCCAAATACGTTATCCCGAAGCCGCCTTTTCCTATTACGCGGCCGACGACGTATCTATTCAGCAGCACGCTTCCCGGGAGCAGCATCGACGGATCGGGCGCGCTGTCCGACGGATCGTAGCCGCAGGACTTGCAGGATGTTCCCGTCAGTTCTTCAAAGCAGTTCTCACAAAAACGCTTTCCGTTTATCTCGATCATATTACACTCACCTTTCCAAATACATGATATTTATTATAACATACTTGTCGAAAAAGGTCAAGAGGAAATCCCCGCTCGATGGGAGCGGGGAGGGGGGTATCAGTAGTTTATTACCTCGTACAAGCGGCCAAAGTCTTTTTTGGCGTAGGTCCTGCCTTTGTAGGTGACGGATTCGGCGGAGTAGTCGAAAGAGCTTTTCTGGGTGCTGCTTACGCTGTCGGGGAGGGTGATGCTCTTAAGGCTTGAGCAATTATAGAAGGGCTGGGTGCCGAGCGTGGTAAAGCCGTCGGGGAGGGTCACTTTATTCAGCTTTTTGCAGCCGCTGAAAACGTGACCTCCGATGCTCTTTACTCCTTTGGAAAGGGTCACGGTCTCGAGAGATAAGCAGCCGTAAAAAGCGTTGTCGGTGATAGATTCGAGACTGCCGGGGATGGTTAGGCTTTTAAGGCTTTGCATACCGGAAAAAGCGTGCTTGTCGATCCTGGTCAGGCTGTTGGGAAGGTTCAGGCTTGTGGCACCGGAGCACGCAGCAAAGCTGTAAAAGCCGATGAATTCCACGCTGTTTCCGATGGTTATGGTCTTGGCACTGTTGCAGTAGTGAAAAGCCTCGTCGCCGATAGACTTTACGCTGTTGGGGATAGCGATGCTCTCGAGTCTGTTGCAACCGTAAAATGCCATGTTCGGAATTGTTGTTACACCGTTGGGAATGTTTACGCTTTTCAGGTAATAGCACTCGGAGAAGGCGGACGAACCGATCTCGGTGACGGTGTTGGGGAGCTTTACGTTGGTGAGAGTTTGGTTTTTCTCAAAAAGACCGTTTCTGAGCGCGACTACGGGCTTGCCTCCGAGCTTTTCGGGGATCTTGAGGTCGCCGCCGCTGCCGTAGTAATATACGATTTTTACGCCGTTCCCGTAGTCCTCGTAATCGAAGTCGTTCTCGCTTGCGTAGGGTACGTTGTTCCAATTCAGCGTGGTTGCGGCGGGAGTGGCGGGTTTGCTCGAGCTGCTTGAGCTGCTGCTTTGCGGCTTGGAGCTGCTCGTTGTTGTGCTGCTCTGAGGTTTGGAGCTGCTTGAAGAGCTGCTCTGCTGGGGCTTGCTCGATGAGCTTGAACTGCTCGAACTGCTTGATGTGCTTGTGCTTGCAGATGTTTCGTCGGGTTCGCTCGGGTAGTCGGGGGATCCATCGGAGCTGTTGTCGGGGTCGCTGTCGGGAACGGGATCGCTCGATTCGTCCTTTGTGCTGCTCGATCCCTCGTCGGAGGAATTCGAGGAGCTTTCGTTTTTGCTGTTGTCTTTGTCCGCTTTGTCGGAGGCGGAGGTGTCTTTGTCTTTCTTCGAGTAGGGTATCTCGTTGTTGTTGTCGCTGCAGGCGGTGAGCGTTATCGCCATAACCGCGCAAAGTATGATCGACAATAGTTTTTTCATGGCGGGTTTCCTCCTATTTCTCATTCCACTACGTCCTCATCAACAAGGGTATTGCCGTTATAATATTTGACGGTGTAGGGTGTTTCAATATTGTTTCCTTTCCAGCTCCCTGTATAAACCATGCGGTTGTATCCGTTTTTGGCGGCAAAATCGCCGGAAAATTGAGCGATCATTTCGACCTTCCCGGCAGGACTGTTGTCGCTAAACTGACCGTTTACAGTGGTTACTAACAGTCCGCCTGAAGCGGCAACCTCGTCGGTTGAATACATCACCATCGTTCCTTTCCCGCTCATGACGCTGTCAACAAACTCTCCTTTTAACACCATTGTTTTAAAGCCGGTTGAGGTGTCTGCGGGTTCTATGGTGACTCCGCCCGCGCCGTTTAAGCCGGTGGGTCCCCATTTTTCGCAGTATGCGTTGATGCTGTTGCCGCGAGTGTCCGTTCCGTTGAATTTTCCGCTGCCGTTTGGTTTGCGGGCTACGGCATAGCCCTCGTATGTGCCGGAATAAACCGTGTTTTGAAAAGTAAATGTGTAATCGTCGATCGTTATATAGCCTGTGCTGACGGTGGGAGTGCTTTCGCTGTTTTTGCTGTTATCGGATTTGTTGCTTTCGATATTGGACTTGTTGCTTTCGATTTGTGACTTGGCATTGTCGTAATAGGATTTGTATTCATCGGCAGCGGAGGAGTAGCGATCCTTGCTGTTTCCGGGGGAGCCGAAGCTGCAGGCGGTAAGTGATGCAGCCATTATAAGGGCTGCCGCTGTTGATAAAAGTTTTTTCATAATATTACTTCCTTTCTTGTTTAACGCCGTTTTTAGGACGTCTTTTGTTGTCAAGTTATCGCTTGGACACCAGCGATCTCAGCGCGGCGGCAATTTGCACGCGGTTTGTGATCTCATTGAAGGTGTAGGTTTTTCCGCGAATACAAAGCGCAACGTCGCCGCTTTCGTTTGTCAGCACTTCGATTATCTGCGAAACGGGAATGCTCGCTTTTCCGTTTTTGGTTTTGACCGAGACGAAGGAGGGGTCCACCTTGATCTCGTCTCTGATCCCCGTGGAGGCGACGTTGATTATCGAGAAGAGCAAAACCACCGCTTCCGCAATGCCAACGGGAACAAGTCCCGCGGGAGCGGACGCTATCATAAACACAATGAGGATAGAGTTCAGCGCTATGAGGAATGCCGTCTGAAGCTTGCGGACGGGACCCTGACCGATAAGCTTTTCGCCGGAATAGGGATAGGACTTTGTGAGCTCGCGGTCTATGGGCGAAAATCCGAATAAGAATCTGCGTTCTTTACACTGGGGGCATTGTTCTCCGATGGGAACATTTACAAATTTGTTTCCGCAGGTCTGGCAGAAGACGTTTGCGCTTGGAACGGAGATAGTCACGAATAACGTTATAAAGAACAAGACTGCGATTATAACGGCGAAGATCGTTACGTTGGCGTCGAATACCTGTTGGATCTCCCGAGCTAAGTCTCTGACTTCCCTGGAGTTGCTGAAATTGCTTAATCCGAAAATGTGGGGGCTTATTACTCCGATAAACAGCATTGGGAGTGTCAGCTTCCAGGCAGTCATCAGCTTATTCCCGAACATACGGACGAGGTCGACGATGAACAACGCAATCGCTGCCAGCATGGCTATGATAAGACACCATTTCGTAGCTCCCGCGGAATTCAGAATTGCCCTTACCGTATCGGAGAGCGCCGACGCGATGCTCGTCAGGAGGCCGCCTTTTTCGGCGATCTCTTCGATCTTGCCGATGATCTTCATGTGTTTGCCGAAGATGATGAAAAACATTATGAACGACGCCACTGTCGCCAGTAATACCCACACGTTTGCGCCCTTCGTTTTCGCGGTTATCAAGGATCTTACGCGAGCCTGCGCCGAGCCGAGCTGAGCGCGCGCGGGATGAGCAGCCGGCGCGGTATAAGCGGGCTGGGGCTGTGGTGTGGGCGCGGGCTGCGTTGTGGGTGTAACGGTCGGGGTCGGCTGTGTTGTGGGTGTAACGGTCGAGGTCGGCTGTGTTGTGGGTGTAACGGTCGAGGTCGGCTGCGTTGTGGGTGTAACGGTCGAGGTCGGCTGTGTCGTGGGTGTAACGGTTGAGGTTGGCTGTGTTGTGGGGATTATAGGCTGCGGCGCGGGCGCTTCGGGTTGCTCCGCGCTCTCAACGGGGCAGCCGCATTTTGTGCAGAACGAGGTTCCCGGTTGTAAGAGCTCGCCGCAATCCTCGCATCTTTTCGCAGACGCTACCGCAAAGCCGCAGCCCGGGCAGGCGGGCGCTTTATCGCTTACTTCTCTCCCACATTCGGGACATTTTATCAGTGCCATATTTTTTCCTCCTCATTATGATCGGTTTGACGTTTTTCCCATCAAACCGCCTTTTTCTACGATTATTAGTATATCATAACCTATATCAATATTGGTGTGCAAATTAGTAATACTAACTGTTTCGTGGGAGAGTTGTTCCCAAAAACAAAAAAAGGCGGCATACCGATCAATTACGGTATGCCGCCAGACTGAAATATTAACTTATGAATTCGTTGTGTTCCCAGGTGCCGGACTGCTCGGTGCCGTCGGCGTAGTACATCGTTCCGTCGCCGCTCTTTTCGCCGTCCTTCCATTCGCCTTCGTATACGTCGCCGTTCATGTAGAAATACAAGCCCCAGCCGTTTGGTTTGTCGTCGGCGAATTCTCCTTCATAAACGTTGCCGTTCGCGTAGGTAAGGGTTCCCATGCCGCTGAAGAGGTCTTCTTCAAAGCTGCCGACGTATTTGTCGCCGTTTGCCCATATAAACGTTCCCTCGCCGTGGGTCTTGTTGTTTTTCCACTCGCCTTCATAATAATTGCCGCCGGGATAGTAGTATTTTCCCGTGCCGTTTCGAAGGTCGTCTCTGAATTCTCCCTCATAAACGCCGCCGTCGGGATAGGTCGCTTTTCCGCTGCCGTGAAAAAGATCGTCTTTGAATTCCCCGACATAAATTCCGCCGTCGCCCCAGGTGAACGTTCCGGTGCCGTTTTGCTTGCTGTCGACCCATTCGCCTTCGTAAACGTCGCCGTTCGCGAAGGTGAATTTGCCGTGACCGGTTCGCTTGCCGTTCTTCCAATCGCCGACATACACGTCGCCGTTTTCCCAGGTGTAGGTGCCTTGTCCGTCGCGCTTGTGTGCTTTATATTCTCCTTCGTAAACGTCGCCGATTTCAAAATAATACGTTCCCTTGCCGTCGCAGAGATCGTCTTTGAATTCGCCGACGTATTTATCGCCGTTTGCCCAGGTGAGCGTTCCCGTGCCGTTCTTCTTGCCGTCTTTCCATTCGCCCTCATATACGTCGCCGTTGTCGTATTTTTTGGTTATCGTCTGCGTTTTTGAGGGATCGTCCGGCTTTTTGGTCAGCACGCTGCAGCCCGATATCATCAGCACCGACGCTAACACCGCGGATATTATCAGTCTTCGTTTCATGGGTTCCTCCTGTGATTCAAGCGAAAGATGTTCGTGAGTGGATTGTCTACCCTGCGCAATTTTTTCGTGTTTTGCGGAGCAAAACCGAATTCCCATTAGGGGAATTCGAGGAAAAATTGTGCCAGCAATGAGTGTTCGCCCGCGCCATAGGCGTGGGCGAATGCCATTGCGTTGAACAAAAAATGCCCTGCTACGCAGGGCGATTTTTTGTTCAACTGG
>JAFLUD010000047.1 GCA_022508965.1 Oscillospiraceae bacterium | reverse complement strand
CTGCGGCCTCTACCACCCCAAGGTAGCGCGCTACCAATCTGCGCCACACCCAGATACCCAACGCAATAATTATATCACAAAAGCGCGGGTTTGTCAAGGGGTTTTTAAAATTTTTTAAATTGGAGCGACAGGTAATGTTCCCGTGGTACAAAAAGGAGCAAGCGATCCTTGCTCCTTTTGAGTTTAAATCGAAAGTTCGCGTCTTGCTGATACCCACCCCGCCAAAAACCGCGGCAGGTCATATTCTCGTGGTAAATAAAAGTAGCAACCCGCCCCTTTCCCCTTTTGAGTTTAAAGCAGCAGTTCGTGTCTTGCTGACATCCCACCCCGCCCAAAACCGCGGCAGGTCATATTCTCGTGGTAAATAAAAGTAGAAAACCACCCCTGCCCCTTTTGAGTTTAAATCGAAAGTTCGCGTCTTGCTGACACCCCACCCCGCCAAAAACCGCGCCGGGCAGTTTCCCTTGCCACAAAAAATCCCTCCTCGCTCTGCCAACACCCCGCCGCAACACAAAAAAGGAGCAAGCCCCCTTGCTCCTTTTATAATTTAAGAGTATGCCAAGATCCCGCCGCATCGAATCAAAGCAGCTTGATAAGCTGATCGAGAATAGGGCTGTAATGCTCGTCGATCCAGCCGAAATCCATTTTTTTGTAGCTCCAGACAGCTCTGCCGATGCCGTGCTGCTCGAAGACCTCGTGGATATCCTCGAACCACTTCAGCGTGCCGTCGGTGGGAGCCTGGTCGATAACGCCGTATTCTCCGCAGTAAAGGGGAACATTCCGTTTCTCTGCGACCTCAATAGCTTCCCTGAACATTTCCTCGAAAAATTCCTTGCCGAGCTTGGTGATATTGAGATTCTTGTCGCCGAAAGCCCCGACCATAGTTCCGGCAATCTTCCGTGATTCTTCCAGATACTCCTCCAGGCTTGCGGGATAGTTTATGTGGAAATCCTTCGGCATCTGATCCACCCACCATGCCGTCTGGTGAGTGAACAGCAGCGGCTCATAGCAGTGGAAGTTGTAGACAATGTTCTCGTCGATAGGCTCGGCGAGGAGCTTCACGGTGGAAACCGCGTTATAGCACACGCCCCCGTAAAGTATCTTCACAGTCGGCGCATATTCTCTTATAGCGCGCATACAGCGCAGCGCGATCTGATTCCACTTTTCCGCAACGTCAAAACGCACGACTTCGTTGAGCATCTCGAACATCATCATATCCGAGAACCTCGCATACCGCGCGGCGAGACGCTTCCACAGCGCGACGAATCTGTCCTGAAGCGGTTCGCTGTCGAAGAAATCCGCGGAATAATTCTTGTCGTCGAAAATATACCCGCAGGTCTTGTGCAGGTCGAGAACGAGATTCAAGCCGTACTTTTTGCACCATTCGATGCAGTTGTCGATGTAAGCGTAACCCTCGGGCTTTTCCTTGCCGTCGTCGGTCTCGATGTTCTCAAAATCGACGGGCAGCCGAACGTGATCCGCGCCCCACGAAGCGATCCTCGCGATATCCTCCTCGAGAATAAAGGAATCTAAGTGCTCCTTCTCGAGACTGCCCTGCGACAGCCAGCCGCCCAGATTCACGCCCTTTTGGAATTTCTCCAGCTTTTTCATAATAACCTCCTTGAAATAATACTGTTATTATTATACAACACATTCGCGCTGCATTTCAAGTGCCAAAATATCCAATTTTTCCGTGTAGGTTTTGGAGATTTTTTCGGGGAATAACAGACCGCCGAGAATCCCTCAGATGCTAGGAAGTCGCACCTCGGCTAGCCTTTGTGGCTGCCGAGGTGCGGCTGACAACGCAGATGAGGGGTTATCGGCGGTTTGAAAAAGCACGCCAAAAAGTTTGACGTGCTTTAATTATTTTATTTGTGAACCGCGTTGTTTCTGTTTAGTCGAGCCTTCCGTCCTCGGGATAGCAATTATCGCGGACAGGCTCATTCGCCTCGGGATAGAATCTGCCGTCTATTCTATTGTTTCTTACTATGCGGTCAAGGTAAGAATTGTGACCGTCATAGTAAACCCTTATGCACATTCCAACTCTGAACACGCCGGAGGGGTTTTCTATCTTTATGCCGTTTGCGTAGTCTTCTTTGTTTTTGTAGAATACGACCTCGGAGATACGCTCGCTGTGCATACACTCGGAAAGCCCCTGCTTAAGTTCCTCGACGGTGTTGGCATACATCAGCGCACTGTATA
This sequence comes from Oscillospiraceae bacterium, assembly GCA_022508965.1. Lineage (GTDB taxonomy): Bacteria > Bacillota > Clostridia > Oscillospirales > Ruminococcaceae > CAG-115. Next base: position 10,820 of record JAFLUD010000047.1, on the reverse strand, counting down.
TATCCGAGCTTAATTCGAGTTCTGCCCGATCGCCGAATTTCACGAGATCGGTAAAATGCACGAAGCCTGACGCAGAGCCGGGATAGGTGATGTACGAAAGCTCCGCGGCGCTGGTTATGCCGTATTTCCCGCAAACCTTGGCGTCAACAAACGGTACATACTCGCCGTCTATCAGCGCAAGAATAAAATCCTTGTTATCGGGGAATGAGTAGAATTCTATACCGTCACAGGAATCTCGCCAACCATTTCCCACCATCTCGCCGACCTTGGTGAAATCGTATTCCGGAAGCATACCGTCGGGAACCCTCGTAAAGAACTCGCTTTCCCTATCGGAGAAGCTATGTTGGAAATGATCAATTTCAAAGCCGTGGAGCAAACCGATGGCGACACTATTATTGCCATTCGCCTCGACAGCCACCATTCTTATGCGCTGAGTAGAGAAGTCATGTGCAGTGTAATCAATATTCGGATAGCAGGAGATCGCAACACCCTGAATAGTATGCTGACCCTCGGTCGGAAGATATTCCGCCGGGATCTTATAACGGAATACGCGCGAGGGGTCTCCGCCTTCTACGAAGTAGGCGTATTCCCCGTCAAAAATCGGCACAGGCTCGTCGTCTATCAACAGCATCAGATAATACGAGTAGTCTTTGTAAAGGCACTCCAAATAAATATCGTTGTTAAGCTCGGAATACTCTAAGTCCCTATGATCATATCGCGCGTCGTTCCCGTCGCTGCCTAAATACAGATCGCAGAACCAAGAATATTTTCCTTTCCCGATATCCGCTTTGTCGAAAAATTCGCCGATATTCTTGCTTTCGGGAGCTTTGTCGGATACGCAGGAGTTGTTTACTGCCAGCGAGGTTGCAGGGAGGGGAAAACCCGACCAGCTATGCGGCTGGAAATACCCCGGGTAAGCGGTTCCGACAAATGTGATGTTTCGCATAGTCTCGTCCGCCTTAAAGTCAATGCTCGTGTACCCTTGAATCTCACCTTTCCACACAGTGCCGTCCTCTTCGTCGTAATAGGCACGGCGTACAACATCATCGAGAACATAGTCGTGCCAGAGCGCGTAATCGTCCGTACCCGCGGTCGCAAACTCGATAGGCTTGCCGTCCGCGAACACGAAAACCCTGTACGGTATATTATCCGACTGCGTTAACAGATCGAGGTCGAACCCAGTGTGCAGATACGCCGTTACGGTTTGCGGCTCGGTGATCTCCAGCTGCTGCACAACGCCGAAGCCGATGTTGTCGGGACTGTCAAACGTAGCCTGAATGCCAAGGGCGCAGCCACGAACGTAATAACCCTCGGGTATCTTCGTGCTTACAGCGCCGCTGTTTTCGCCGTCCAGCACGGAGCTGTCCGCAGCTCCGCTCATATCCGAGGGTTCCGACTGCACCGGCAAAGCCGAAAGCCCGGATTTCAGCGCGAATCCCGCCCCGACAACCGCCGCCAGGCACGCCGCGCAAGCCGCGGCAGCCTTCCAGTTAAAGCGGCGCTTTTCCAGCCTGTAAACCTTCGGGTACTGAACGTAGTCAAATTCGGGGTCGAGCGCGTCCTTAAGGAGCTCGTCGTCGACGCCGTCGATAGCTTTAAAGAATTGTTCGTTGTTCATATATCATAACCTCTTTTCGTTAAGTAGTCTTTGATCCTTCGGCGCAAACGGCTGAGCGTTACCGAAACGGCGTTCTCGGAGGTGCCGAGGCGCTGTGCGATCTCACAAACGCTAAAGCAGTACCAATACCGAAGCAAAAACATTCTGCGGTGATTCTCGTTTACGCTCTTAAGGAACTCGCCGATAGCCTTTTGCAGCTCCTTGAATTCCAGCTCGTCCTCCACGCTCGAATTCCCGGAAATACATTCCGAAAGCTCCTCAAAAACCGGCTCGATCTCGCCGCCGCCGCGCTTTTCGCGCCTTGCCTGCCGAAGCCTGTCGTATGCGCTGTTTTTTACGATCCTCGCGATATACGCCGAGAAAACGGGCGGGCAGTTCGGCGGGATAGATTCCCAGCACTTAAGCAGCGCGTCGTTTACGCATTCCTCGGCGTCCTCGTTGTTTTGGAGAATGTTCAGCGCTATGGTCTTACAGTACCTGCCGTATTTTTGAGAAGCGGCAGAAACCGCCTGTTCGCTGCGCTTTTGGAAAAGCTCGACGATCTCGATGTCCTCCACAGCACCACCCCCTCTTTATAGAATAAAACGATCGCTTCTGTAAGTATATACGATTTTTCGGGAACTATCTTAACATACTTAAACAAAAAAACACGGCGAGGCGAGCCGTGTTTTTTGTTAAATTAAAACAAGAACAATTCTCAAAGCCCCTAATTACAGACTGTCAGACCTTGAGCCTGTCAATTTGAGTCTTCAGATTGACCGCCTGACTGCTCAGATCCGAGCACGCGGTAGCGGTTTGCTTAGCGTTCGCAGAGTTCTGCAGAACTACCTCGGAGATCTGGTCAACGCCCGTCTTGATCTGGTCGATAGCCTCCTTCTGCTCGACAGCCGAGCGGGAGATATCCCCGATATGCTGATTGGTGCGGTCGGAAAGCTCGATGACTTTCTTCATGGTGTCCGCGGTTCCCTGCGCGATCTGCGTGCCCTTATCGACAGCCTCGATGGTGTCGTTGATAAGCTCGCCCGTCTGTCTTGCGGAATCCGCGCTCTTAGCCGCGAGGTTTCTTACCTCGTCCGCAACGACCGCGAAGCCCTTGCCCGCTTCGCCCGCGCGCGCCGCCTCAATAGCGGCGTTCAATGCCAGGATATTTGTCTGGAACGCGATGTCGTCGATCGCCTGAATGATATTCTGGATCTTGTCGGATTTCTCCTTGATCTCGTTCATAGCGCCCAGCATATTGTCGATCTCGCCGTTTTGCATACGAATCTTCTCCGATGTCTCCGAGGAAATGCTCCCCGCTTCGGAAGCGTTCTGCGCACTCTGATGGACCTTCGCGGTGATCTCGGTTATATTCGCCGAAAGCTGCTCGATAGCCGCCGCCTGTCTGGTAGTGCCGTCCGCGAGAGCCTGCGAGCCGTCATGAATGGTCGTCGAGCCGTCCATAACCTCGCGCGAAGCCTGGTTGATGTTCCCGATGATGCCCCTAAGCTCGGACTTTATCTTTTGGAACGAAACCTTGATCTCGGAGAAATCGCCGATGTATTCCACCTCGGGTTCCGCGGAGAAATCGCCCGTTCCCATTTTCGAGAGAACGTTCCCTATGTCGTTTACATACGAGCTTAGATTTTCGGTGGTGTTCTCGAGAGTGCGAACGAAGTCGCCCAGCTCGTCGTTGGCGAATTTAAGCTCGGTGCGCTCTACCTTGAGAATACCCTGGTTCATTTTCTTGGCGAGCTTCTCCGCCGCCTTGATGGGGTTGATTATCATTTTGACCGCGATAACGCTCAGCACCGCCAGAGAAATGCCCGCGACAACAACCGCCACGATGACGTTTGTGATTCTCATAGAAGTCATCAGCCGATCGGATTCCTTAGCCGAAAGCCCCGAGAAATACGCGCCCACGACCTTGCCGTTCGCGTCGAGCATCGGCTCGTAGTGAACATAATGCTTCTGCCCGAGAATATCCGCCGTGCCGGAATATACGCTGCCATTTTCGATAACCGCCTTAGCAACGTTGTCCGCCATATCCGTGCCGACCGCGCGCTTGCCGTCCGAATCGGTAACGGTAGTTGCATAGCGCGTCTTTCCGCTGAATATCGTGACCTCGGAGTTTGTTTCAGCCTTGATCTCGTCCAGCCATTCATAATCGCTCAGATGAAGCCCCACAATACCCGCGCCGATCAAAGTGCCGTCTCTGTATATCTTCTTTGTTGCCTGAACGGTAAGCCCCCCGCGCGAATCATCGAGGATCCCCGAAAATCCGTCGTTCGGGATCTTGCCGATATCAAAATCCGCGATATCATAGTTGTCGGACTTCCAGTAAATAGTGCCGTCGGGTCGGAAGAACGCCGCAAAATCCCCCTCCAGCTCTTTTCTCTCGTTAAAGGCGTCTGCAATATCCTCCGAGGATTGCGTGACCGCGTCGGAGATATCCATAAAATCCAGCACGTCCTTAACGCGCGTGATATGGTTATTGACGCGTCTCTGAAGAATACGCACACCCGTATCCGACATGGTTCCCATAAGCGAATCGTTTTGAGAGGAAGCGCGCGCCAGCGTGACCGCGCTGACCGCAAGCACCGTAAGCACGATGCAAATGATGATCGCCAGCAACAGCTTTCGTCCGATCCTTGAGTTCATAAAAACCAATTCCTTTCCTTTCGGCTGCCGAACAATTGTTTTGGGGAATACGCGCCCCCACATCCGGCAGCCTTATTTCCAAACCAATTTTTAAAAACCGTTACGGCTTCTGCCCGAAAATAGCCGAGCCGTTTTTCAGAATATAAAGGTGATTTGCGTTTCCTGCGGAATAGTCGTTTCCGAGGTTGAACTCACTCCAGTCGCCCGCGGTGATGCGCCCCTGAACGGATAGCGTGCCGCCGTTCGCGAGAGTGCCCGAGCCGAATTTGATAGCGCACTTTGTATCAGCGTTAGTGCCGGATGCGGAAGAGAATTCCCCGCGCACGCTGCTCGTGATAGCCTCATAGCTGCTGCCTGTAACCGCCGCATAGTCGCACCAGTATTTAAGGTCGCTCTTTCCGTCCTTGGTGAAGAAATAGTCGATCTCCAGCTTAGAAAGGTCGATAGCCGCGCCCGTGCCGTTGGAAATTTCTATCGAGAATCCGATGGAGTTGCCGCTGCCGCTGGTCTGCTGTTGATTGAGTGTAACATTCAGTCCGTCCTTAGAGCCGCTGGGATTGGTCGGCTGCTGCGGCGACTGAGAGCTGCTGCTCCAAGAGCTTCCTCCGCCGGAATTTCCGCCCGAATTTCCGGATGAATTTCCGCCGCTTCCGGGAGTAACCACACCCGCCGATTTTCCGTCGGGCGTAGTGCCGAATACCAGAACGCCGTTCTCATAAAGCCCGACAGACACCGCTCTCACAAGCTCCGAGCCGTTGGAACCCTTGATCTCTTTATAAGAAGGATCGTTGTCGGGATTCCAGCCGGGCGCGCTCATACGGAACTGAACTTCCTTCTTATAAGCACTCTGACCGCCGGGATATATCTTGCAGTCGCTGAAATCTATCTTAACATAGTAAATGCTCTTAGCCTTGTTCCACTCATACAGACCGCCGAATTTCGCGCCCTCCGAGTAGTTCATCGAAACCGTCACGCTCGTAGGATCGGAAAGCTCCGAAAGATCTACGAAATAGCGTAGCTCGAGCTTTTCCGCAACTCTCGCCGGCCAAGCCGACTTGTTGTAAACAACCGCCTTGATCTCGGTGAAGCCGTTTCCGGAAGCGTTTATGCGGTGCTCGACGTACATTTCCTCGCCGACCTTCTCGACCGCTCCGAAGTTCTTCAGCGTCTCGCCGCCGTACTTATTGTACATCTTAGCCAGCGCGCCCGTAAAGCCCGCGTTGTAGTCGCAGGCGACCTCGTTCGCGGTGTAGTCGCCGACGGTATCGGTATATCCGTCCGAAGAGTTCGGACCGCCCACCAGCGCGCCGTAAAGCGTGTGGCGGTGATAGTTAGGCTCGTTCATATTATCCGCCCAGGATGCCTGCGCGGTCCTGTGGTGAGGATGCTCGGGAGGATTCACTCCATAGCCCACCACGAAGCTGCGCCCGGTGCTTCCCAAAGCGTAGTTTATCTGACTCTCGCAGAAGTCCATGTATTCCTTTGCTTTTGTTGAGGAACACTTCCCGCTCTCGGCGTAGGAGGCTGCGATAAACGCCGCCGTAGTCGCGTATCTCAGAGATCCCCAGGTATCCAGCCAAGCCAGCCCCTTCGGAGTGTATGTAATGGACTCGCCGTGCTTGCCCGTCCACCAGTCGAGGTTTTTCTCGATCTTATCCTTATATTTCTGCTCGCCCGTAAGCTCCGCCAGCAGGCAAACAGCGCCCGTGTAGGTATCGTCCCAGCACATCGTCCACTTATAGTTTCCGCCCGCCTGGGTCTCATACTGCTTAGCCTTGCTTAAATAAGAGCTGTCGTTTGTCGCGATATACAGCCACACAGCCGCCCACGAAAGCTCGTCATAGAATCCGCTCCACGAGTTGTAGAAGCCGTTCGCCGCGGTATAGCCCGCGTCGCTCTTGGTGGTCTCCGCAAAGTTGTAGAGCTGCTTTGCGTGAGTAAGGCACTTATCCGCATACGCCTTGTCGATGTTCTTGTAGACTGCCGCGCACGCCGCCAGAGCCGCTGCCGCTTCACCCGCGACAGTCGAGCCGGGACTGTTCTTGTCGACCTTATACGCGGGACGGCTCATCTGCATGACCTCCGCGGGACCCCACCAAGCGTGATCGGCGCTGCCGTTACCTACCTGATAATAGTACACGTCCGCCGACGGGTGGCACTTGATAAGATAATCGCATATCCACTTGATGTTTCCGAGCGCGTAATCCAGCTGACCGCTCTTCTGGTAAGCGTCCTTGTCCTCATAAACGCTCCACGCGAGCATAGCCGCCGTATACGCCATCGGCAGATTGAACTTAACGTTGTCGCCCGCGTCGTACAGTCCTCCCGTAAGGTCAAGCCCGACGTCCGCGCCGTCCTTCATACCGCTGTCGCCGCGCCAGTTAGAACGCGCGGTCTTCTCGTCTATATCGCCGCTTCTCTGCAGTTCATAGAACAGGATAGACTTTTGCAGAGCCTCGCCGTAGTTGAATTTACCCGTAGACTTAGTGCCCTCGGTGGCATTGCCCGTCGAGGTAAGACCCGCGCCGCTGGGCTTGTTGGGATTGGTGGGAGTCGTCCCCCCGCCTGAACCGTTCCCGCCCGTAGGCTCGGAGTATTCTCCGCCGCCCGGATTGTCGTCATTGTAAGAAGAATTATCTCCGCCCATAGAATAGTCCCCGCTGTTATCGCCGCCCCCGAAGAATCCGTCCGAGCGGTCGCCGTCCCCCGAATTATCGGAGCTGTTATTACTGTTGTTCAAATTTCCGTCGCCGTCAAAAATGCTGTTGTTTCTCGGCTTACATCCCGACAGCAGCATCACCGCCGCCAACGCAGCCGCGGTTATCTTATGCTTCAGCTTCATATAGTCCTCCTTATTCAAACTTATCGTAAACCTGTGTGCAGTAGCAGTCGTCGCACCATTTAGAGCGGCTGTTTTTCCGACATAGCCTGAAAAACTCCTCCGCCCGTGCGAAGTCACCGACGCTTTTTATTTCCTTAGTGTCGAATTTATACTCATAAGATGTATAACTGCAAGGGCTGATAAATCCGTTTTCGTTTATGAACCAAAACCACTCCGCGGGCTTACATTCGACGATAGAGATACTCTCGCCGCGCGCGGTTTTCAGTATCCGTTCAAGATATTTAGAGCTTCCGCGGACAATAAATCCCTTTTCCGAGAACCTTTTCTGCATCTCGGGAAGCCTCTCGCAAAGCTCCTTTGCCTGCTCTTCGGAAAGTCGGTTGTCGCCGTAGAATTCGGGGCGGTCAAATCCCCCCAGCTGGTTGAAGGTAACCTCGTCAACGCCTATCCCGCGCAGATATTCGCAGAACTCCTCAAAGCGAGAAGCGTTACGCCTCATTAAAATAGTGTTCACTTTTATTTTGAGGGAACTCCCCGTTTCCCGCCGCAGTTTGTCTAAGCCTCGGATATTCTCGGATACGGTATCGAAATGCCCCGGGCATTGCCGAACGTCGTCGTTGCAGTCCCTAAAGCTGTCGAGACTGAACACGATCTCCGAGAAATTCTCGCATATCCCCCGCCGCAAATTGCCGTCGCCCAGCAGCAAGCCGTTCGTAGTAGCCGCAACGTCAATGCCGCTGTTGTGAAGCGTTTTTGAAAATGCGATCAGATTTTTTTGGAGGAACGGCTCGCCGCCGATCCAGCTCACGAGCATCTCCTCGCCCGTTTCGCGTTTGTATTCTCCGAGAACCGCACATAACCGCTCTATTTCGCGCTCGTCGGCGTCGCTTCGAAGGCGCTCCACCTGAGTGCTGTACGAGCAAAAGCGGCATTTCATGTTGCAGCTCTGCGTGATCCTCCAGACGATGACCCTGACGCTCATTATGTTTTAGCCTTAAATCTGTCGACAAACGTCTGAGCCGCAGGCAGTATTTTCTCATACTTCGCCTCTCCGCTCGCAAGCGCGTCAGTAAAGAACTTGTGCAGCTTCTTGTTCGACCCCTGGCTCAAGGCTCTGTGAGAAACGTATTCATGCGTCGCCGCAAGCTCCGGGTTATCCATGATAGCGATTGTGAAATCCACAAACCGCTTAGCGTCTTTAAATTGCAGATAATTGCACGCCGTAACGATGCTCGAGTAGAAGTTCGGCGACACGATCACCTCGCCGTTGCATTCCACATCGCCCGCCAGCAAGCAGTTAAGCTGCTGATCGGAAAGCTCGCTTATCGCATACGCCGACTCCACCATCTCGCAGTCGGGCATATGATCCGATTTTTCCAGAACCGAATAAGGAAGAACGTTGTTGCTGACGGTCTTTTTGCGTCCGTTTCCGAGCTTCGCCGCGATCATCGAAAACTGGCGCGGCTTGTACTCGGGTCTTCCCTCCAGAATAAGCCTCATCATTTCCTTCGGGAACGTCTCGATGGGCAGCTTTATCGAGGGACTTCTGAAGCCCGTTACTCCCTCCTGCGTGAAAACGGGAACCGGTGCCGGAGCGGGAGCAGGCGCTTCCGTCTGAGCAGCTCCCTCCCCGCCTGCCTCGCCGTTTTCGGCAGGCTCCGCAGCACGCGCGGGCGGTGGCGGCACGGGAACAAACGCCTCCATATAAGGCTCGCAGATCTTCTCGATAACCGCGCACCTGAACGGCACGTCGTTGTCCACACAAGCGACCGCTCCGTGATGCCCTTTAAGCAAAACGGAATGGAAGCCCGCCAGATGATACGCGATACCCTGAATCTCGCGGCGCTTTACCGATTCGTCCGCAGCGACCTTAGCTTTCATGGTGAAATAATCCAGCGGCTGCGAGGGAACCAAAAAGCAGGGCTTGAACATCCGCGGTCCGATAAGACGGTTGTATTCAGCAGTTCCATGAACTTCATGCGGAATATTATAGCCTCCCCAGAAGAACACGCCGTTTCCGTCTGTGGGATAATAGTCGGATATGTAAACGGCATAAACGCCGTCCTGAAGCAGCGAAAAGATCTCTCTCAGGGAATTCAGAAGCGGCTCTCCGCCGACAAGCTTGTTAAAGCTGGAGGTGATCGCTGCATAGAGCTTCTGTTCGTATCCCTTAAACGCGGGCGCCAGGGAGATTAGCTTGTTGCTCTGCTTGTTCCCGTGATTCGGACAAGCAAAGGTAACGACCGGCTCAGAGCCGATGAAGAATATTTTCGTAAGCGCGCCTGCGCCGCCCATACCGGTATAGCCAGCGCAGCAAGTACCGATAGCCGCTTCTCCGTTTTTCACCGAAACCAACAGCGCGGTCTTCCCCTCATAATTAATAGTTTCGGATTTGATCTCAGCGCCCAAAAAACTCACTCCTAACTTTAATTATCTCTATCCGAGAATCATCTCTGTTCGAGACTCAACGCGATGATATCCGCCACACCGCCGACCTGTTTTTTCTCAAAAGCTTTTTTGGGAATATACGCGGCAGGGGAATTATTCTTAAACAGAATAAACATTTTATCCGATTCTATAAAGTAATCCATTTCGCTCCAGGGAACAAGGTCCCTGCTCTCGTAAACGCAGCTCGCGCACGCCGCAAAGCCCATTCTGCTCACCACGAAGGTAATAGGATGACGCGCCGCGATATCGGCGTCGCAAAGGCTCTTATACATACCCCTCGCGATAGTGTGGGTGATTATGTAGACCAGCAGCGCGGTGATCCCGCCCGCCGCCGCGGAAATGGGAATAAAGTACAGCAGATTGTCACGGGTGATCCCGATGTTGAGATGAAGCAGTCCCAGAGTAATAAGCATAACGAGGATAGCCACCAGCCACAAAAACTTCAGCAGCTTGAAGTTCAGCAAAGCGAGGAACGCCGCAGCGATCTCGCCCTCGTCAAGCGTACCCTCGCCGACGTAGAAATCTCTGCCCGGCGACATCTCCTGATAAGCGGACTTCAGCGGGAACATACGTTTCTCATGCTGATACGAGAAGCCACACTCCTTCTGTTTGCATTCGATGATCGCGATAGCTCTGAGATGATCCTCGTGATCCTTAAAATGCTTGTGGGTAAAGGAAAAGCTCCTGCTTCCCGCGTCGATACGCACATCGCGTTTAGTAATGGAAACCGAGCGCACCATATCCCAGGTATAAACGAGAGGCGGCTCGGGACCCGCGTTATAGACCGAGAAAACGCTTCCCAAAATATAAGTGCGTCCGCTTTTGTCGTCGCTGACTTTTACGGGTTTCAGATCGCGAAAAGCCAATTAAAACACCCCATTTGTTTACAAAATCCTAGCTGTAACAGCGTTTTTGGAAGAATATGTAAATTTTAAGCAATATACTATTACAGATAATAATATTATAGCATACTTTTTCAAAAAAATAAAGGGGTAAAATGAAAAAATACGAGTATTTTGGAAAAAAATAGTGGAAATTTTTCTCCGTGGAACATAAGCTGCCGATTTTGGGCAGTGTCGCTTCTGTTTTACGGGGAACATTGTGTTGCTTGTTAGCGTGGTGTTGCCTCTGTTGTTCGGGGAACTTTGCGTTGCTCTAATGGTGTTGTTGCGTGGTAACAGGATTTTGCCCCTGTCAACTTAACTGTAGACGCGGTGTGCGGGGGGAAAACCCTTCGGGGAAAGGGGGAAAGAAAAAAATTCGCGAAAAAAG
>JAFLUD010000046.1:10602-13107 GCA_022508965.1 Oscillospiraceae bacterium | reverse complement strand
GCTCGTATTTCAAACAGCACATAAGCCGCCCGCAGGTGCCCGAGATCTTTGTGGGATTGAGCGACAGCGACTGCTCCTTAGCCATTTTTATGGACACAGGCTGGAATTCTCCGAGAAAGCTCGCACAGCAGAACGGCCTTCCGCAGATCCCAAGTCCGCCGAGCATCTTCGCTTCGTCGCGCACGCCTATCTGACGCAGCTCGATACGGGTGCGATAGATCGCCGCAAGATCCTTTACCAGCTCGCGGAAATCCACCCTGCCGTCCGAGGTGAAATAGAACAATATCTTGCTTCCGTCAAAGGTGCAGTCGACGTCGATGGGCTTCATATCCAGCTTGTGGAAGCGTATTTTCTCGGAGAACGTCCGCATGATCTCCTTTTCCTTGCGGAGATTTTCTTCCAGCTGCTTCAAGTCCTTTTCGTCGGCTTTTCTGATGATCTTTTTCAGCGGAGAAACCAGTCCGCTTTCGGGGAAATCGCGGTTGGAAAGCACGATCTCGCCGCACTCCACGCCGCGCGCGGTCTCAACGATAGCCTTCTCGCCGTGCTTAAAGGTCACGCCGTTCGGAGAGAAGTAATACACCTTTCCCACGTCCTTAAAGCGCACGCCGATGATCTCCACCATAACCGAGTTGTCCGCGGCTTTCGCTTCGGAAGCACCATCGTTCCTGCGGCGAAAATCCGATCTGCGGTTTTTGTCGGGATAAGAATTATTCGCGCCCTCCGCGTTGTTTGTGTTGGGTTTTTTCGGAGCGATCTTCTCCGTAAAGTATTCGTTATTTTCCATTGTTCTCCACCTTAATAAAATTCTATAATATCCTTGACGTGAAATAAGCCGCCGTAAGCGCGAGATTGAGATTGTATATCGAATTTTCCTCGATCTCGAAAGCAACGTTCAGCATATTCAATATCTCGCCGTCGGAAAAGCTCTCGGCAATTTTTTTGGATTCCTTCTTTCCGAAGAATTCCGCCTCGCCGCCGTATTTAACCGCAAGCGCGTCCCTGAGGATCCTCGAAAGATACTCCATGACCGCGGAAAACTCCGCTCTGCCCGATTGCTCGGACAACGCCGCTGCCGTTCCGAAACCGTCGCGCCTGCCGATAGCCGCCGCCGCTTTCTGCGCGGTTTCTATGAGCTTTAATTCCGAATCGGAATCGCCCTCCGCGCCGTCAACGACCGCCTTGCATTTCGCGATATTCCCCGAAAAGGTCTCCGAAAGCTCCCTTGCTTTTTTGGGTTCGACGCCGCTGTCGGTAAGGCACCTCGCACAGTCCTCAACCGGGGTGTCGGGAACCTCGAACTCCGTAACGCGCGACAGCACCGTCTCGGGAATAACCCCCGTGTTTTCGCAGGTGAAAATAAACCTCAGATGCGCGGGCGGCTCCTCGATCAGCTTTAACAGCGTGTTCTGGTGCTGCGGCAGCATCGTGTCGCAGTCCTCGAAAACGTAGATCTTCGCGTCGCCGTTGTTGGGCTTTACTACCGTGCCGCGGAGGATCTCCCGAAACGCCTCCATAGCGTACTTTCCGCCGCACTCGCGCTTGACGAAGATCACGTCAGGGTGTCCGTCGTGCTCGATATTGCGGCAGGCGGCACATTCTCCGCAAGCCCTGTTTTCACACAGAAAAAGCTGCGCCGTATATCGCGCGAGCGTCTTTCTGCCGCTGCCCGAGCCTCCCGAAAACATTATAGCGTGCGGAAGCCGGTTCTTTTCGGCGATATCATCCAGCCGCGCTTTTATTCTGTCCTTGCCGTACAGCCTCATACCTTTTCAAATCTCTCGATATTGGTGACAAACACCGTAGCTCCCCCGACAGTAACCTCCACGGGGAAATCCGTGTAGGTCCCGTTGCCGTAGGAAGCGGCGTTCGGAACAAACTGACGGCGTTTGTGAGAATGATCCTTGATTATTCCGAGGATCTCGTCTACCTTGTCGTCCTCCGAGCAGATCATAAATGTGGTGTTGCCCGAAAGCAGAAATCCGCCCGAAGACGCGAGCTTTGTCGCCTGAAATCCGCTCTTGGTAAGCGCCGACTGTACCGAGTGGCTGTCGTCGTTGTTGATGATCGCATAAATCAGTTTCATAACGGCGTACTCCTTGTGAATATTGTTCCTGAGTCTATAAGAATATTATACTACATTTTAAGTAAAATTGCAAGCCTATTAATTTCTTACGATTTTATGACATTTGGGGGAATATATTGAATTCTTAAAAAATCCGTGTTACAATTGAATTACCAAGACATATATTTAAGGAGGAAATATTATGAAACAATTATTAAAAGACGTGGGAATAACGGCGCTTGCGGTAGGCGCGTCGGCGGGGCTGATCATAGGCGCGTCGGTGGTCTCGGGGCGTTTTAAGTCCACCGCGAAGACCCCCGATACGGAGATCAGCACACAGATGGCTGACGGTTTCGACGAGACTATCGAGCGTATGCGAAACGATCCCGGGTTTTTGGCAATTCTCGATGAGTACGAGCACGATCCCGAGCTTCCGGATA
>JAFLUD010000046.1:2794-10502 GCA_022508965.1 Oscillospiraceae bacterium | reverse complement strand
ACGAGCACGATCCCGAGCTTCCGGATAAGATCGGGGAATATTTCGGCTCAAAAGCCGCTCGTTCCAAACAGCAGTGAAAATCGCCAATTAGCCAAACTGCACAAAATTCACCATAAAAATTCTATTAATTCGTACTTGATTTTTTCTGAAAATATGTTACAATAAATATAATACCTTAAGATTTGACTTAGGGTGTAAAACAAATAGGAGGTACTCAAATCATGGCTTATACTATTTCCGAAGAATGCATCGCTTGCGGCGCTTGTGCAGACGGCTGCCCTGTTTCCGCTATTTCCGAAGGCGACGGCAAGTATGTAATTGACGCTGACGCTTGCGTAGACTGCGGCGCTTGCGCTGACGCTTGCCCTGTTGGCGCTCCCAAGGCAAACTAAAAGGATACATAAAAACAGGACGCCCGACGGCTTTGCGCTGTCGGGCGTTTTTTTGTATGGAATTCGCAAAATGGCAGAAAAAAGAGCTGTATCGCGATCGCCTCAGGCTCTCGTGATACAACTCCTTTTAAAATGAACGTTCAAACAAAATCAAATAACGCTTTAAAAATCAGCAAGTTCACCCAATCGCGGCAGTGAGCCTAAACGTTCCCGCTCGGTTTACCGCCCCGCATCACGCTCGGAACCAATTTTCCGCGTCAATTTCCGCACCTGCGGAAGGGAAAAGCCTTGCCCGTCACAGCTCTCCTTCAAGCTCGTCACTGCCTGCCCTGCGCCTTTATCCGCAGCCGCGGGACTTTGCGGTATGGATTGTGACAGCTGAAAACATAAGTAATGTTTTCGGCGCTGAAAAGCCGTAATTCACTCAAAAGAGCGTCGTTTCGGTAATAGGCAAATCGGATAACAACCGCGCGTTTTAATGCCCGCGCATTCCCGATAAGGGGGAGCGGCCAATTCCGCACACACCCTAATGCACAAGAATTATTCCCGTGCAGTTTTACCCACTTTTATTGTACTCCATTTTTTAGAAATTGTCAAGTATTTTTTTGCTAAAATTTGCGCAATAATACTATCAAACATAGATTTTTGCTTGACTTTTTTGGAAAAAAGATGTAGAATATAATTGCGTAGCTGTTTTTCTGAGGAAGCAGCCCGCAAATTCAACGAGCAGGCGTTCGTATAGCCTATCGGAAAGGAAAAAATATGAAGATCACACTGAAGAACGGAGAAACGAGAGAATTTGAGGCGGGGCTGTCGGCGTTTGACATCGCCCGCGAGCTGGGACTTGCCAAAGCCGTATGCGCGGCGGAGATCGACGGCAACGTCTGCGATATGAGAACGGTGCTCGACCGCGACTGCACCCTTAATCTCCTCACCTTTGAGGACGAGCAGGGCAAGCGCGCGTTCAACCACACCGCTTCACACATTCTGGCGCAGGCGGTAAAGCGTCTGTATCCTAACACCAAGCTGGCAATAGGTCCGGCTATCGACAACGGATTCTATTATGATTTCGACACCGATGAACCTTTCACGGCGGAAACTCTCACTAAAATAGAAGCGGAAATGAAGAAGATCGTCAAGGAGAGCATAAAGCTCGAGCAGTTTGAGCTTTCTCCCGACGAAGCGATAAAGTTCCTCGAAGAACAAAACGAGCCGTATAAAGTCGAGCTGTGCAAGGAACACGCCGACAATGGCGAGCCGATATCCTTCTATAAGCAGGGGGATTTTACCGACCTGTGCGCGGGTCCTCACCTCATGTCCACCTCTTCCGTAAAGGCGTACAAGCTCACCTCGGTTACGGGAGCCTACTGGCGCGGCAGCGAGAAGAACAAGATGCTGACTAGAATTTACGGCACGGCGTTCCCGTCAAAGGACGAGCTCAACGCGTATTTAGAGCGCGTTGAGGAAGCGAAAAAGCGCGACCACAACAAGCTGGGGCGCGAACTTGAATATTTTACCACCGTCGATTATATCGGTCAGGGACTGCCCATACTGCTCCCCAAGGGCGCAAAGGTAATGCAGATAATGCAAAGATGGGTAGAGGACACCGAGGACAACAAGTGCGGCTATGTCCGCACCAAAACGCCGTTTATGGCAAAGCGCGAGCTGTATAAAATCTCCGGACACTGGGATCACTATCTCGACGGAATGTTCGTGCTGGGTGATCCGAACGATGAAACAAAAGAGTGCTTCGCGCTGCGTCCGATGACCTGCCCGTTCCAGTATCAGGTGTTCCTCAACAGGCAGCGCTCCTACCGCGACCTGCCGATGCGTCTGGGCGAGACCTCCACGCTGTTCAGAAACGAAGACAGCGGCGAGATGCACGGACTTATCAGAGTTCGGCAGTTTACCATTTCGGAGGGACATCTTATTCTCCGCCCCGAACAGCTCGAAGAGGAATTCAAGGGCTGTCTGGAGCTTGCAAAGCAAATGCTGGATACGCTGGGACTGCTTGAGGACTGCACCTTCCGATTCTCACAGTGGGATCCCGCAAATCCCAAGAACAAATACGAGGGTACCGCCGAGCAGTGGGAACACGCGCAGAATACTATGGAAAAGATCCTGAACGATCTTGGCGTGGAATATTCCATCGGAATCGACGAAGCGGCGTTCTACGGGCCCAAGCTGGATATCCAGTATCACAACGTATTCGGCAAGGAGGATACGCTGGTAACCATCCAGATAGATATGCTTCTGGCGGAAAAATTCGGTATGGAATACGTCGACGTTGACGGAACCAAGAAGAATCCGTATATTATCCACCGCACCTCTATGGGCTGTTATGAGAGAACGCTTGCTTATCTTATCGAGAAATACGCGGGCGCGCTGCCGCTTTGGCTGTCGCCCGAGCAGGTGAGGATCCTACCCGTAACCGACCGCGCAAAGGAGTACGGCGAGGGCATTGCAAAGCGTCTGGAGGATCTCGGAATACGCGTTACGGTAGACAACCGCAACGAAAAGATCGGCTACAAGATACGTCAGGCACAGCTCGAGAAGATCCCGTATTTCTTCATTGTCGGCGACAAAGAAGTCGAGGACGGCACCGTTTCGCTGCGTTCGAGAAAGGACGGCGATCTGGGCGCGTCCCTGCTTGACGAGATAATCTCGAAGATCGTTAAAGAAAACGCGGAAAAAGCGCGGTAAATTCACAATAATTCACGAAAAAACGAAAGGCGGATTTTATGGCAGACGAAAAAAAGAACGCGCTGGAGGAGTTCCGCGGCTTTAACAAAGAGCTGGAGGAAAAAATTCTCGAAGCGAACAACGACGACACAAAGGTAAAATGGAGCAAGCTCCTGCCCGAGCTTATGGGAGCCGAGATCTTCATGGCGGGAAGCTACACCGACCAGGTTAACGAAAGAGGAGAAAAGCTCTTAAATATTCTGATGTTCCAAAAGGACGGGCATACGATCGTGCCGTTTTTCACGTCGCCCGAAAAAATGTCGGTTCTCGTAAACCCTCAGCACAGCGAGTTTGACGTGCTGAAAATAAACACCGTAAGATTCTTTATGTCGGTAGCGGGTAAGCCCTCTGTGCTTAATCCCATGTCGCCTTATTCAAGACCCTTTTCGCCGTTTGAGATGAAGATACTTGCCGCGGAAAACGAAGACAAGCTCCCGCCTCTTCCCGAAGAGAATAAGATTTAAGACGGCTTTAAGGAGTATTAGCTTGAATACGCACACTACACTCAGTATAATCGTTCCCTGTTACAACGAAGAAGAAAGCGTTCCGCTGTTTTACGCGGAGACCGTCAAGCAGGAAAAGTTTTTTGGTGAAAAAGGCGTGGAGCTTGAGTTTATCTTCGTAAACGATGGCTCGCGCGACAAGACGGCAGAGGCTGTTAAGGTGCTTCACGAAAAGGATAAGCGCGTGCATCTGATATCCTTTTCGAGGAATTTCGGAAAGGAAGCGGCGATCTTCGCGGGCTTTGAAAAGGCATCGGGAGACGTTGTGGTGCTTATGGACGCCGACTTACAGGACCCGCCCGCGCTGTTGCCCGAGATGTATTCTCATATCCAAAACGGATATGATTCGGTGGCGACGCGCCGAGTTGACCGCAAGGGCGAGCCCCCCATAAGATCGTGGTTCGCGCGGAGATTTTACGGGCTGATGCGCTGTATATCCAAAACAGATATCGTCGATGGCGCGCGGGATTACCGAATGATGACGAGGCAGGTAGTTGACGCGATCCTCTCTATGAAGGAATGCAACCGCTTTTCCAAGGGGATTTTCGGTTGGGTAGGCTTTGAAACGAAGTGGCTGGAGTATGAGAATATTCAGCGCGCTGCCGGCGAGACAAAGTGGTCGTTCTGGAAGCTGTTTTTGTACTCGCTTGAGGGGATCATAGCGTTCTCGACCGCGCCGCTGGTGCTTCCGCTGATTTTCGGGATAATATTCTGCCTGGCGGCGGTGGCGCTTCTTGTAGTCACGATCGTTCAGGCGGTCAACGGCTACGATGCGTCGGTGCTCACAACGGATTGTATAATCGCTTTTGCCGCAGGGATCCAGCTATGCTGCCTCGGCATTGTCGGAATGTATTTCGGCAAGCTCTATATCGAGATCAAAAACCGCCCGAAGTATATTGTCAAAGAGGAATTTTAACGCTAATAAAAAAGTAACCCCCGAGGCGCCCATACGCGGAGCTTCGGGGATTTGTCAACTGCCAAACAGGGAGTGGTTCCTATGCACTTTGTAAAAGCAAGATCAATACTAAGCCCGAAAAACGGCATGAACATATACCGCGGCTGTTCTCACGGCTGTATTTACTGCGACTCGCGAAGCGCGTGTTATCAGATGCCGCACGCCTTTGAGGACATAGAGGTCAAGGAGAATGCTCCCGAGCTGCTTGACGCGGCGCTGCGCTCCAAGCGCAGTCGCTGTATGATAGGCACGGGCGCGATGTGCGATCCTTATCTTCACGAGGAACGCGAGCTTAAGCTCACCCGCCGCTGCCTTGAAAAGATAGCCGAGCACGGCTTCGGTGTCTCGCTGCTCACAAAGTCCGACCTGATACTCCGCGATATCGACCTTATCGAGCAGATAAACCGCACGGCTAAGGCGGTCGTGCAGATGACGCTCACCACCGCCGACGACGATCTGTGCAAGCTCGTTGAGCCGAACGTCTGCCCGACGTCGCGGCGGCTTGAGGTTCTGCGTGAAATGAACCGCCGCGGGATCCCTACAACCGTTTGGTTCTGTCCGCTGCTGCCGTTTATCAACGACACAGAAGAAAACGTCCGCGCGATAGTCGAGATGTCGGCGGACGTGAACGTATACGGAATATTGAGCTTCGGTATGGGAATGACCCTCCGCAGCGGCGACCGCGAGTATTATTATTCGCAGCTCGACCGCCTGTTCCCGGGGCTGAAACAGCGCTATATTAAGGAATTCGGCGACCGCTATGAGATACCCTCGCCAAACGGCGGGAGGCTGTGGACGCTGTTTACGGAGCAATGCGACCGCCTCGGAATAGAACGCCGCCCCGACGCTATTTTCAGCTACTTAAGCGAGTTCCCCGAGCCGGAGCAATTTACATTATTTTAGACGGAGGATTTGCACACGTCTATCCATTCTTTGTATTCCGAGCATTTCTCCAGCTCCGGGATCGACAGCTCCACGGCGCTGTTCGAGCTTCCGCAGGCGGGGAACACCCGCTCGAAGCGCTTCATCGACTCGTCGAGATAGACCGCCACACCGACGTTTATCCCAAACGGACAAACTCCGCCGACAGCGTGACCGATCTGCTCCGAGACCTCCTCGGAGGACAGCATCTTCGCCTTAACGCCGAATTTCGCCTTGAACTTCGCGTTGTCGATCTTAACGTCCCCGGCCGCCACTATCATAACAGGCTCGCCGTTCACCGAAAAAGTGAGCGATTTCGCGATGAGTGCCGGCTCGCAGCCCAGCGCCTGCGCGGCAAGCTCCACCGTCGCGCTGCTTTGCGAAAACACTCTTATCCTATCCAAAAGACCGTATTTTTCAAGATGCAGCCTTGCTTTTTCCGACGACATTTTTATTCTCCTTTACTCAACAGGCTCGACATAATAGCCGTTTGCGCGAACTCCGTCGATGGCGTTTATAAAATCGCTGAACTTCGTATAACCGTAGTCCGCGAAATCAAATCCCGGAAAGCTGCTCTTGATCTTCGAGCTGAGCGACTTTATGCTGCGGCTTCCCTCCGCGCGCGCGAAATCATAAACAAACTGCTCGATCTCTTCGGTGCGCTTTAAGAATTTCTCGTTGATCGACAGTCGGTCGTTCTTTACCTTAACGTTTGAGATCTTCGACACCAGTTTTTTCATGGTGCTGACTCCAAGCTCCTTAAGATAGCCCTTGCCGTATTGCTGTCTGAGGATCTGCCCCAGCGCCGACAGCGAAACGTCGTTGTTGTTCTGCGCGGTGTAGGACAGCACAAAGCGCTTGACGTTGTTGATATCCGGCTTCTGCGGTTCCGCCTGCGAGACCTTGGACTTTGCTCTCGCGGCGGGCGTTTTTTTGTTTTGGGAATCCTTTGCCCCTTGTTCTAAAACAAAAACGTTGTTGGATCTCACCTTGACGGTCTTGACGGTTGCCATTGCCGCCGCGAAATCCGCCGCGCCCAAGTCGCTCAAATAATTCTTGCCGTACTTTTCGAGCAGCATATTGTTCAGCTGCCCGATATTTCCGCCTTTGGGGCTGTTGTCGGCAGCGTACTTCAAGACCTCGTTCTCAAAGAGCTGACGGCTGATCTTCGAGACCGCTTTTGCAGCGGTCTGCTTTGCGGCAAGCGTTACCGTGTTGTTCCTTCGGACAAGCTCCGAGCGGTTGTCGATAAACTTCGCAAAACGCTTGGAACCAAACCGCGAAAAATCCACCTTTCCAAACGTGCTCGTAACATACTCGCTGACCTTTGAGAGGTCGTCCTGACCGCCCTCCTGGCGCTTGAGATATTCTACGATAACATTTGTGATCTCCTTTTCCCCGGGAGCGTTCTCTGCTTTAACGGGAGCCTTTGATTCGTTGGACTTTTTGAGAGTAACAAACGTGCTGTTCCTGCGAAGCTCCGGGAAGCTGTCGATAAAGCTCGAAAGACGTTTAAATCCCAGAGAATTGAAATCTACGTTGCCGTAACGCGACGTCAAAAACGCGTCGATCTTCGTAAGATCCAGTCTGCCGTCGTCGTGTTCTTTGACGTAATCCAGCAGAGTTTTTCGCAGCGTTTTTTCGTCGTATTCTCCGACATTCTCACAGACCTTGTTCAAAAAGCTGAACTGATGACAGCTTGAGGTAAACGCCAGCGGAGTTTTCACCTCGCCTATTCCCACGACCAGCTTTCCCGCCTCGCGAAGCCTTATTGCCAGCCTCGTGAAATCGCTGTCGCTGGTGACCAGCACAAAACCGTCGACGCTCCCCGAATACAAAAGATCCATAGCGTCGATTATCATGGAGAAATCGGTCGCGTTTTTGCCCGCGATATAGCAGGTCTGCTGAACTGGCAAGATCGAGTTGTTGATAGCGGGAAAATGCCAGCCGTTGCCGCCCTTTTCCCAGTCGCCGTAAACGCGCTTTACCGACAGCTCGCCGTATTTCGACGCCTCCTGCAAAATAAACGGCGCGTATTTCGCCGAGACATTGTCGCTGTCAATAAGCAGCGCGAGTTTCTTTTCTTCTGACATAATAAATTCCTTTACCGATAGATTTGCTTGCAGCCGCACTTAAAGCCGATCTGTCCGTCATACGTTTTGCTCAAAAGCGGCATAAAATTCTTCCTCACTTTG
>JAFLUD010000046.1:0-2694 GCA_022508965.1 Oscillospiraceae bacterium | reverse complement strand
TGCCACCACAGCGGCGGGTCTGCAATATCCCAAACGCACAGCCCGATGATTATTGCTATTATTGAAGATATTATGATGATTTTTTTCTTGTTTTTCATGGGATGTTTTTCTCCGTCAAATCGCCACCGGCACCTTTTCGTCAAACTCGTGATATTTATAATCCACCGCGTTAAAGCTATCTTTGGTGAACTTATAGAAATCCGTGATATCGTCTACCTTCATCTCGGGCGCGGGGAACGGCTTTTTCTCGATAAGCCGCTTTACCGTGTCGATGTGGCGGTCGTAGATATGAGCGTCCGCGATAACGTGGATAAGCTCCCCCGGCTGCAGACCGCTTGCTTTTGCAAACATTATAAGCAGCGCGGAATACTGGCAGACGTTCCAGTTGCTTGCGGTGAGCATATCCTGCGAGCGTTGGTTCAAAATCGCGTTCAGCCTGCCGCCGCTGACGTTAAGGGTCAGCGAATACGCGCAGGGCGCAAGCGCCATCTCGTGCAGATCGGCGTGATTGTACATATTGAGCATGATCCGTCGGGAGGCGGGGTTGTTTTTCAGATCATACAGCGCCTTGTCTACCTGGGTGAACTCCCCCTCGGGGTATTTGTGAACTACGCTCATCTGATAACCGTAGGCTTTGCCGATGCTTCCGTTCTCGTCCGCCCAGGCGTCCCAGATATGCGAGGAAAGCTCGTGTACGTTGTTGGACTTTTTCTGATAGATCCACAAGATCTCGTCGATCGCCGAGCGGTAGTAGGTTCTCCTAAGCGTCAGCAGGGGAAATTCCTCCTGCAAGTCATAGCGGTTTACAACGCCGAATTTCTTGACGGTATGCGCCGGAGCGCCGTCCTCCCAGCGGGGACGGACGTTCAGATCCCCGTCGGACACGCCGTTCTCGAGAATATCGCGGCAATTCTGAATAAAAATTTCGTCTGCTCTGCTCATAGTTTACTCCTAAACAGGCTGTCGATAAACCCTCATCTGCTTCGTCACCGCGCCTTGGCAGCCAAAAGGCTGGCCTGCGCCGCGGTTCCTCGCATCTGAGGGCTTCTCAACAGCCTGTAAATCTACTTTTTCTACTGGCTAAATTATTCTTCGCTGAGAATAAACATATCGTAAATGACCCTGATAGCGTTTTCAAAGTCCTTTTCGTCGATGCCGACGATAATGTTAAGCTCGCTGGAGCCCTGGTCGATCATTCTGATGTTGATATCCGCGTGAGAAAGCGCCGCGAATACGCGCGTCGCGGTTCCCTTTTTGGACTTCATGCCTCTTCCGACGACCGCGATAAGCGCAAGCCCGTCGATTATCTCGAAATGATCGGGGCGAACCACGTCGCGGATCCTCTGCGTCAGCTTCTCGCGCTGACCGTCTAAATCGTGAGAATTCACAACCACGCTCACGGTGTCGATTCCCGTCGGCATATGCTCGGGGAATATCCCGTGATTCTCAAGAACCTGCAGGAGTCTCCGCATAAATCCGTTTTCGGAGTTCATTCGGTCTTTTTCGATGGAGATTGCCGAAAACTCCTTTTTCCCGGCGATCCCCGTGATAAGATACTTCGCCGACATATCGTCCGCGGAGGGAACTATCAGCGTTCCGGGGTCGGAGGGGGCGTTGGTGTTCTTTATATTAATGGGAATATTCGCGCTTCTTACGGGGAAGATAGCGTCCTCGTGGAGAACGCCCGCGCCCATATACGACAGCTCGCGCAGCTCGGAGTAGGTGATCACCTCAATCCCCGCGGGCTTATCGACAATTCTCGGGTCGGCAACCAAAAAACCGCTTACGTCCGTCCAGTTCTCATAGAGCTTTGCTCCCGCAGCCTTTGCGACTACCGATCCGGTAAAATCGCTTCCGCCGCGTGAGAACGTCTTGATCGAGCCGTCGGGCATTGCGCCGTAAAATCCCGGAATGACCGCGCGCGGCTTTTTCTCGAGAATAGCTCCCAGACAAGCGTTGGTAATATCGCCGTCGAATTCTCCCTTGCTGTCGAAGAAAATGCCCTTTGCGGCGTCAACGAATTCATAGCCGAGATAATTCGCCAAAACTATTCCGTTTAAGTACTCGCCGCGGGAAGCCGCGTAATCGCTGTTTGCGCCGTCGCGGAACGCCGCGCCGATCTTCACATACTCGTCCTCGAGGGAGAGCTTAAGTCCCAGCTCCTTAATTATCTCGTCGTAACGCTCGCGCACGGGCTTGAACGCCTTCGCGAAATCCTCGCCCGCCGAAACGCGCTCGTGGCACTGATACAACAGGTCGGTGACCTTCGTGTCGTCCTTAAAGCGCTTTCCGGGAGCGGACGGCACGATATAGCACCGCTCCTCGTCCGCGCGGATTATCTCCGCGACTTTTTTGAACTGATTTGCGTCAGCAAGCGAGCTTCCGCCAAACTTAACAACTTTGCTCATAAAAAATACCCCTTCTTTTGCACATATATAAATATTTTACCACAAACCTAAAAAAATTGCAATATATTTTTTTGTCGGATTTTTTGTTTTTGGGAACAAAATTAGTCTGGCGAGAAGCCCTCAGTACGCACGAGCGTTTGCAAGCAATCGCCCTGAACCGCCGCCGCGGACTAGGCTTTGTGCCTGCCGCGGCGGCGGTGACGACGCAGATGAGGGTTTATCGCCAGACTAAAAAAATCTCCCCGATTGCTCGGGGAGATAAAACTGTTTAGGTTTTTTTGATAGC
>JAFLUD010000045.1 GCA_022508965.1 Oscillospiraceae bacterium | reverse complement strand
ATAACGCTGCTGCTCAATTCCGAGGGCAAGAAAATGGGCAAGACGGAAAAGGGCGCGGTGTGGCTGGACGCCGAGAAAACCTCGCCGTTCGATTTCTTCCAGTATTGGAGGAACGTCGATGACGCGGATGTAATAAAGTGCCTGTATATGCTGACGTTTTTGCCGGTTGAGGAGATCCGCGCGATGGAGAAATGGGAAGGCGCGGAGCTTAACAAGGCAAAGGAAACGCTCGCTTACGAGCTTACGAAGCTGGTTCACGGCGAGGAGGAAGCGAACAAGGCTCTCGACGGCGCGAAATCGCTGTTCTCAGGCGCAGGGAATACTGACAATATGCCGACAATGTCAGTTGAAACCGCGGACGGAAAGATAGGCATTCTCGATCTGCTGGTGAATACAAAGCTCGCTCCGTCCAAGCGCGAGGCGAGAAATCTCATTTCCGGCAAGGGTATCTCGGTGGACGACGTGATAATCGAAGACCCCAACGCTCAAATAGAAATAGGCGAGCAGATCATTCTCCGAAAGGGGAAGAAAGTGTTCCTGAAGGTCACTAAAGCATAAAGAAATACGCACCCGCCTTAATTCGCGGGTGCGTTTTTTGTAATCGAAATTAATTCAGGTCGTCTTGCGTATTATGTAACGTATCAACACTACGGCTACGTATATCAGCATTGCAAGCGTTGCAAGAACAACACCCAGCAAAGTCAGCACTCCTACGACTAAACCGACGATCAGCGCCATTATCCCGGTATTGGCGTTCTTGGGCTTTTCCGAGGAACAAAGCGAAAACTCAAGCTCGCCGTCCGGCAGCCCGTCCAACGACAGCCGATAGCCCGTATCGGTCTTTTCAAAATCATCATTTTTGCTCAGATAAAACGGGGTGTTTATAACGATCTCCAGCGACCCGAAATCCGCCCACTTCTTCGCGGGCGACAGCAGGTAGGTGTAACCGTAGACAGGCGGCTCCCAGTTGCCGTCGATGTCGGGATAGATCGGCGCGGTGACCGTGTTTATAATGCGTTCGCCGGGCGCGAGAGTTATCTCGTATTCATACCACCTCATAAGCGAGTAATTGACGTCAAAGTCGGAGAGGCTCGGGAAATATGAATAATCGCTGTTTAGCTTGTCAATGACCGCGTTGTACCAGTCGGTCCTGTGTATAGCCGAGTCCTCGGGATAATTCTCAAACACAAGCTCCTCAAACGTCATTTCCTCCGCGGATACGAGCTTTGCCTGGCCGCTTATCTCCTTTCTCGTTTCATAGAGACCGCTATCATAAAAGCGGTATAGCGGCATTTCCTGCTCTCCGATAATATAGAACGTGATGAATTTGTCGCTTCCTATACGGACTGCGACGCTGCCGCCGCTTTGGAAGCTATGCCTTATAATGACCCTGCTGTTACTCAAGGAAAATTCAAAGCCGATCCATGCGTGTTCATAGCTTTTGTCATAGTCGAGAATTTCGAGGGTGTATTTCTTAACGGGCAGATCGGGGCGGTAAAACGTGTCGTTCTTATATTCATCGAGAATAAGCGGCAGGTCTTTTTCAATATCGAATTTGTAGCTATTTAAAGTATGCCGCAATGTTTTTTCTATCGCCGAGCCGTTTACCGTGACATCATATCTGTCCGTACCATAGCCGCTTCCGCCGTACTCCGGGGAACGCCCGAACGGGAACTCCAGCTTTGCCGTTACCGTATGATCCGCGGGGTTGTAAAAGGTATACTGTGCGGTCACATTTGCCTTGTATGCAAGAGCGTTCTCTTCATCGGGATATTTCTTCGGGAAATCGGGGATATCGAAGGTCAGCAGCTCGCTTTCCACAGTCAGGGGACATTCCTCGTCACTGACAATTGCGCCGTAGGAATCCCTGCCATACCACTGCTTCGGCGCGGAATTCGCAAAAGCGGTGCAGGGTATCAAAAATGTAATAATGGCTGATAATGCAAACGCGGTGATGTGTCTTATTTTCATGTTTCCTCCTAATGTTATGATGTGATGATGTTATGTTTGTTCGGATGTTTTTAAGAACGTTCGCGGGGAGCCTTTGAAAAACAGCGCCCGATCGGGCGGGCGCTGTTGATTTTTACTTCGCCAGGCATTCTTTGAGGAACTTCATAAGCTCCGAATATTCCTCAAACGCGGGAAGCTGGGGATAATCCTTTTTGATCTGCTCGGTGGAGCGGAACAAAAAGCCGTACTTCGACGCCTGGATCATTCCCAGATCGTTAAAGGAATCGCCGCCAGCGATAGTCTCAAAGCCGATGGACTGCAGCGCCTTGACGGTGGTGAGCTTGGACTTCTCACAGCGCATTTTAAAGCCGGTTATCTCGCCGTCGGGAGCGACTTCCAGGGAATTGCAGAAGATAGTCGGCAGCCCGAGCTTCTTCATAAGCGGCGCCGCAAACTGCGTGAAGGTGTCGCTGATAATGATGACCTGCGAGAGCGTTCTCAGCTCGTCGAGGAATTCCTTTGCGCCCTCCATCGGGTCGATCTTGGCGATGGTCTCCTGAATTTCTTTCAAGCCGAGCTTGTGTTCTCTGAGGATCCCCAGCCGCCAGTTCATCAGCTTGTCGTAGTCCGGCTCGTCGCGGGTGGTGCGGCAAAGCTCGGGGATACCGCTCTCCTTCGAGAACGCGATCCATATCTCGGGAACCAAAACTCCCTCTAGATCTAAACAGGTAATGTACATAATGATTCTCCTTTGTAATTGAATTCCACTAACATTATACTATATTCCGGGGAATTTTTCAAGTGGGTCGGGGAATTTTTTGTTAGCGGAAGTGTGTGTTCGATTTTCGAGCCGGAGAACCCGTTCCCCGAAGGGCTGTCGTCGCACCCCGCAATTCCCAGAACGAAAACCCCCGCGAGAACCGCCGAAACAATTCCGGAACGCTTCATAAAACACCTCCGTATTTATGTATTGAAAGAGAATTTTAGTGTATGTCGCAGTCGGGATATCTCTCTTTGAGTCGCTGCTCATCCTCGTAGGAAATGCCGGAGCCCCACAGCCATATTCTATCCGGGTTTTTGAAATTCAACAACGGCGTGATATCGCTGACATCATTACACATTACCAGATAAATGTGCTTTATGTCTCTCATGTTGGAAACCGCTGAAATATCGCTTACGGGGTTGCTTGACAACTCCAGAGTGGTAAGACTTGTAAGCTCTTTTATAGCTGTGATATCGCTGACCAGATTATCGCCCAGATCCAGTTCCTTTAATTGTGTCAGCTTTGTGACCGGTGTGATATCATCGACTTGATTATCTCGCAAATTCAAGTGTGTTAAATTTGTGAAGCGTCTTACGGGTGAGATGTCGCTTATCTGATAATTATAACTCAAATCCAATCGCTCCAGATCGGTGAGGTTTTGAAGCGGAGTAATGTTGCTGATTTGATTGAATCCCAAATTCAGGTAAGTCAAATTATCGAGATTTTCGAGCGGAGTAATGTCGCTGATTTGGTTGTGGCTTAAATCAAGGTATGTTAATCGCGTCAGCATGGCGATATCTGTCAAGTCCTCATTGGTCATACCCTGCTCGCGCAAGTCAAGCACGGTGGTGGTTGCAATAGGATATTCAACGCCCCTGATGATCACAGAGCCTAAATCCTCGATTATTTCCGGCTCGCTTGTTTTATCGGGTTTTCCGAACTCTCCCGTGCTGCCGTTTGAATGATCCGAATTACCGTAGTCATCGCGATATCCATAACCGTAGGAATTATCCCCGCGGTTTTTGTTCCCTCCGAAATCGAACCAATAGCCGTCACCGTCCGAGGGCCGTTTGCGTAATGCCTCACAGCCCGTGATTCCCAAAACAAAAAACGCCGCGAGAAAAGCCGAAATAATCCTGAAACGTCTCATAAAAACACCTCCGTAACAGCGTATAACGGTTGACCGCTGTCAGCTTTATTATACAACAATATTGTTTAATTGTCAATAATTCTCTTGACAAACCGTTTAAACTGTGATATAATGATTATAATGTTCATTTAGGGGGAATACAATGAAGATAATGGCGGTAGATTACGGCGAAGCCCGGACGGGGCTTGCAATGTGCGACGAGGGAGAGATACTGGCGTCGCCGCTGCAAACGGTTTTTGAGAAGGACTTCGACGCTTGCGCCGAGCAGGTCGCAAAGATATCCAAGGAGAAAAAAGCGGCGATGATAATCGTCGGAGACCCCGTGAATATGAACGGCACGCGCGGCGAGCGTTCGCAGAGGTGCGCGCTGTTCGCCGAAAAGCTGCGGGAGCTTACATCGGTAGAGGTGAAGATGTGGGACGAGCGTTCCTCGACGGTCACGGCGATCTCCTACATGAACGAGGTAAATAAGCGCGGCAAAAAGCGCAAGGCGGTTCTCGACCAGGCTGCTGCCGCGGTCATTTTAGAAAGCTATCTGAATTACAGGAGAAATTGTTCCGAAAAAGATGTATAGAATATCATTTACAGGCTACCGCGACGAGAAGCTGCCGTTTTTCGGCGAGGACGACCCGATGTGCGTGGAGCTTAAGCAACGGCTGTCCGATTGGATAAAAAAGCTCGCCGACGAGGGCGCCGGGGAGTTTTATTCGGGAATGGCTCTGGGTGTGGACACCTGGGCAGCCGAGGCGGTTTTGGAGCTTAAAGAGTCGCGCCCCGAAATAAAGCTGATAGCAGTGATCCCGTGCCCCGAGCAGGACGAGCGCTGGAGCGCCGCGAACAGGCAGCGTTACCGCGAAATACTCGAGCGCTGCGACAAGGTGATGACCGTTTCCCCGAACTATCACAAGGGCTGTATGCAAAAGCGAAACCGCGCGCTGGTGGAGATGTGCGACGTGCTTTTGGCGGTCTACGACGGAAAGCCCGGCGGCACGCAGTTCACCGTAAATTTCGCGCAGAAAAAGGGCAAGAAAGTAATTGTTGTGGAACCTATGTAAAAACGCGCCAAGCTGTTCGCAGGCGCGTTTGTTTTTTACATCTCCGTATTCTCCGCCGTTATCGAGGGGGCTTTTTATGACAATTCCGCGATCAGCTCCACTTCGACAAGAGCGCCCTTGGGGATCTGCAGACCGCCTACGCAGGAGCGCGCGGGCTTTCCCGTAAAATACTCGGCGTATACCGCGTTGAACGCCGCGAAATCGCCGATGTCCTTCAAAAAGCAGTTAGTCTTGACAACGCTTTCGAGGGAAGCTCCCGCCGCCTCGAGAACCGCCTTGAGGTTTTCGCAGACGCGGCGCGTCTGTTCCTCGATGCCGCCGGAAACCAGCTCGCCCGTTGCGGGGTCGATGGGTATCTGCCCCGAGGTATACAGCAAATTCCCCGTGACCTTCGCCTGCGTATAGGGACCTATCGCCTGCGGCGCATTTTCGGTGTGAATGTTCTTCATAAAAATACTCCCTTCAAAAAATATTCGTTAAAAGCCGCTGTAACGCAGCTGCTTCATATCGTTGAACGTAAAATCCGGTTCTTTGATGTAGAACAGCTTCGGCTTGAACCGCTCCTTTTCGTCACACACAAAGTTAAAGGTGGTAAGGTAGTAGTTCCACACGGGGGAATCCCAGCAGCTGTAACGCTCGTTGTAGATTATCCGCCCGCTTTCGCCGTTTTTGAGAACAAATCTGCTCTTGATATAGCCGCGCTGCTTTTTGTCGGTGTACAGAATTTCAAATCCGCTTTCGCCGCGTCCTATGAAAACGCGTTCCCCGAAAAAGTCGGAGAATTTCCCGTCGAAAAAAGCGTTCTCGCCGAGCGGCTTTGTCTTGTGAGACTGCTCTTTAAGCCCGTTCGGCGTCTGCACAATAGCCGCCCTGTCGAACAGTATCTCGCCGGTGATGTCCGCCTTGTCAAACTCCACGGGCAGAAATTTTATGGCACGGCGCGTATTCGCGTAGCCTCCGCCTCTGACCGCTTTGGTATATATTACGTCAATACGTTGCACGAACAGCATTACGAATTATCAACTACCTTGAAGCCCTGATCCTTAAGCGCTTTTCTTATCTGCTCGAGATGCTCGAAATTCCTCGTTTCCAGCTGGATCCTGAGGAAACATCCGTTGACGTTTTCGTTGGCGTCGGCTCTCTCATGATGAACTGCGGTAACGTTTCCGCCGAGGTCTGCGATGACCTTGGAAACTCCCACCAGCTGACCGGGCTTGTCCACAAGCTCTATGGTGAGCAGGGAAGCGCGTCCGCTCTTGACCAGACCGCGGCGGATAACGCGGCTGAGTATCGTAACGTCGATGTTTCCGCCGGACACCAGGCACACGACCTTCTTTCCCTTAACGGGGATCTTGTCGAACATCACCGCCGCCACGGAGACCGCCCCCGCGCCCTCGGCGATGAGCTTCTGCTGTTCTATAAGCGAAAGTATAGCGCAGGATATCTCGTCCTCGGTAACGGTAACGATCTCATCGACGTATTTTTGGCAGTAATCGAATGTATGCTCGCCGGGCTCTTTGACTGCGATTCCGTCGGCAAGCGTGTTTACAGCGTCCAGGCGCTCGATTTTTCCGTCGCGCAGAGAATTCGCCATAGATGGCGCGCCAGCCGCCTGAACTCCGTAGACCTTGATCTTGGGATTGAGCTGTTTTATCGCGAACGCCACTCCCGAAATAAGTCCGCCGCCGCCGATGGGGACTACCACCGCGTCCATATCGGGGAGCTGTTCGAGAATTTCCAGACCGATAGTTCCCTGACCCGCGATAACGTTCTCGTCGTCAAACGGGTGAATGAACGTATAGCCCTTCTCGTCGCGAAGCTGAAGCGCCTTGTTGTAAGCGTCGTCGTAAACTCCGGGGACTAAGCACACCTCCGCGCCGTAGCCCTTTGTGGCCTCGACCTTGGAAATAGGCGCTCCGTCCGGCAGGCAGATAAGCGACTTTATTCCCGCCTTGGTCGCCGCCAGCGCCACGCCCTGTGCGTGATTTCCCGCCGAGCAGGCGATAACGCCCTTTTCGCGCTCCTCCGGGGTGAGCTGCGAAATTTTGTAATACGCTCCGCGCACCTTAAACGAGCCTGTCACCTGCAGGTTCTCGGTCTTTAAGTACACCTGCGCGTCGGGATTTATCTTCGGCGCGAGAATGAGGTCGGTGCTGCGTATCACCTCTTTAAGTATATGCGAAGCCTTGTAGATACTGTCTAATGTCAACATAATATTCCCTCCATAACACAAATAATTATACAACACCGAGGGGCATTTTGTCAAGTAATATCACAATAAAATAAAAAATTTAGAATACCCCCTTGCAAATAATCCCAAATTGAGTTATAATAGTAATGTATAATTATATTTTGGTCGAGGTGAATATATTGAGAGGTCCTTTGATGGGATTAATAGAATATTTTGCGGGCAGAGGGGAACTCATTACCGTATTGCTGGGGTTTTTCTCGGTATTTGTAATACTTTTCCTGATATTCCCGTTTCGCGCGTATGCGAGGGGCTGGGTGGCAACGCGGCTGGGCGACGACACTCCCGAGTCGTCGGGAATGCTCACGCTCAATCCCTTAGTGCATATCGACCCTATGGGCGCGCTTTGTATGTGCCTTTGCAGCATAGGCTGGTCGAAGTATATGCCGATAAGCCTCAACCGCTGCCGCAAGGTGACGATCCGCAAGGCGGCGGTGCTGATAGCGCTTACCGGTCCGCTGTCGCTTATCATTCTGGCGCTTATCTTAATAATCATTACCAAGGTTCTCATGCTTGTTGTGCCGCCCTCCGCGGCGCTGGGCTATGTCCGTGCCGGGCTGTACGACGCTGCAACGATAAGCACCTATCTCGCGGTATTGAATCTCATTCCCGTGCCGTCGTTTGACGGGTATGTGCTTATACAGGGGCTGCTTCCCCGAAAAACCGCGATAGCTATGGAGCAGAACTCGCGCATAATCAATTTTATAGTGTTCGTTTTATTGATCTCGGGAGCGCTCTCCTACCCGCTGTCTGTAGTCTCGGGAGGAATAATGTGGCTTCTGGATCTGATGACGATATGGCTGGGCTGATATGACTGAATTGAATTTCAAGCTGGAGGTCTTCGAGGGACCTCTGGATTTACTGCTGATGCTTATTCAAAAGCACAAGCTGAACATCTACGATATCGAGATATCCATTCTTCTCGAGCAGTTTTTGAATTACCTCGAGAGAATGTCCGAGGCGGATATCGAGGTCACGTCGGATTTTCTGGAAATGGCGGCGCGGCTTATTCTCATAAAATCGGCGGCATTGCTCCCCAAGGACGAGGCCGAGCAGATCAAAAAGGAGCTGGAGGGCGCGCTTATCGAGCTTGCCCTGGCGAAAACGGTCGCGGCGCGGCTGAAAAAGCGCTTTCAGGGCGACACGATCTTTGTTCGGGAACCCATGCCGATCGAGATCGACAGCACCTACCGCGGCACACACCAGCCCGAGGAGATATTGCTCGCGTACAGCGCGATCTCGGAGCGTTCCCGCAAAAAAGCGGAGTACGAAAAGCGCCCTGCAGCGCCCGTCGTGGAGAAGAGCTACGTCACCGTATTCACGGGGATCTTTACGATCCTGAAGAATCTGCGGCTCAGCCCATCGGTGAACATTTCCGAGCTTTACAGAGGTCAGCCGCGCTCGCGCAAGGTGGCGACCTTTCTGGCAATATTGGAGCTGTCTAAGGACGGCAGAATAATTATCTCCGAGGACGGCGCAAGCGTTCGGCTCGCAACGCCCGAGGAACGCGCGAGAGTATTCTCCGCAATGGAGAACGCTCCCGACGGGGAAGCGGCGCCCGCGCAGGAATAGAACTAGACGAGTGAGGAGTGAACGCGGCATGAAGTTCAGTGAGGGAATGGCGGCTGTGGAAGCGGTGCTGTTCGCGTGCGGAGAGCCGATAGAGCTTGACAAGCTGGCAGCGGCGGCGGAGCTTGAAAAGGAGACCGCCGAGCGTATGGTCGAGCGTCTCAACGACAGGTATAAAGAGCAGGGAAGCGCGTTCACGATAGGGAAGCTGGGAAGCAGTTATCAGATGATGACGCGCCCGGAGCTTTCGCGGTACATAAAAACAGCGCTCGAAAACCGCAGGCAGACGCCGTTGTCGCCGGCGGCGATGGAGGTGCTGGCGATAGTGGCGTACAATCAGCCGGTGACGCGCGGCTTTGTGGACAGGGTGCGCGGCGTTGACAGCTCGGGCGTGGTACACAGCCTGCTCGACAGGGGCCTTATCGAGGAGCATGGCAGACTGAACGACGTTCCCGGCCGTCCGATAGCGTACAGAACGACGGAGACGTTTTTAAGGTGCTTCGGGCTTACGAGTTTAGAGAATCTCCCGCCTATCCCCGGAAGCACCGACCAGATAGACTTCGACGAATACGAAGAAATGCAGGAAGCTGCCGACGACTAATCTCTATCAAACTAGCAACTAATCTCTATTAAACCAGCAACTAAAAGGGGGTGTTGTTCCCGTGACGGGGTGGATAATCGCAGGCGCGGTTCTGCTGCTGATATTGCTGCTGCTGATGTGCAGGGTGACGGTGATATTCGATTACAACGGGAGCATTTACCTAAGGGTGTCGGTTTTGTGCTTTACGGTGTTTAGGATTCCCCAAAAAGAACTCACCGAAAGGCAGAAAAAACGCGCGGCTATCAAGGCAAGGAAAAAGGCAAAGAAGAAGGCTCTGAAGGACGCCAAGAAAGCCGAAAAAAAGGCTTTGAAGGAAGCGAAAGAAGCCGAGGAAAAGGAATCGAAAAAGTCCGAGGAAAAGAAGAAGGAAAAGCCCTCGATAGAGGAGCTTATCGAGCTTGCGAAAGTCGCGCTGGAAAGCCTCGGCAAGCCGCTTAAAAAGATACTCAAGCGCATCGAGTTCTCGCATCTGAGTTTAGATATGATCTGCGGCGGCGAGGACGCGGCAAAGGCTGCGATAAATTACGGCGCGGCGAACATCGCGCTCGGTTCCGCGCTCAGCACGATCGACACGTTCTTCACGCTGAAGACCCCCGACGATCTGCACATCGGCGTGGATTTCTACCAAGAAAAAACGGTGATAAAGCTCTACTGCGAGATAAGGCTTACGGTGGGCGCGGCGCTGGCGTTCGTGTTCACGCTGCTGGGACGCGCCGTAAGGCTGTATCTGAAGAATTCCGGGGCAAAGTCCGCGGTAAAGAAGCTGGCAGGTTAATTATTCGGAGCGCGGCAAATGCCGACTGCGATGATAATAAAGTACTTAAAACATCAATCGGGAAACGGGAATTCCCCGGTAACCGAAAGCACCGAAAGGAGTAAAAATCATGTCAAATTCAATCGAAGGGATCCTTGGAGTATCCATGGAGAAGATCCGTGAAATGGTGGACGTAAACACCATAGTAGGCGAGCCGATAACCTCCCCCGAGGGCACGACCATAATCCCCGTATCGAAGGTATCGTTCGGGTTCGCGTCGGGCGGCACCGATCTGCCCGTACAGGCGGCGGAGAAGTTCGCGGGCGGAAGCGGCGCGGGCGTAACCGTAAAGCCCGTGGCGTTCATCGTTATCAAGAACGACGGCGACGTTGAGCTTATGGAGATAGGCGGCAAGTCCTCGCCGATGGACGGCGTTCTCGACGCAATTCCCGGGCTTATTGAAAAGATCAAGGGCTTTATCGCCGACAAGAAAGCCGCCAAGGAAGAGAAAGCAAAGGAAAAGCTCGAATCTGCGGATAATTCCGAGGAATAAATTGTAAAATTTTGCACACACTACCCCGTGAAGAATTATGTAAATTCAAAAACACGGGAGGGTGTTATGAAAAAAGCAATTTGTTTTTTGTTGGGAATAAGCGTGCTGTTGCCGTTGTTTGCGGTCAGGGCAAGCGCCGCCGCGCCGGGAGTTTCGGCGGTGAGCGCGGTAGTCATTGAAGCGGAAACAGGCACAGTGCTGTTCCAAAAGAACATGAACGAACAGCGCGCGATGGCTTCCACGACCAAGATAATGACCGCGATCCTGACTATTGAGGCGGGCGATCTCGACCGAGAATTCACCGTGGACAGCTTTGCCATTATGGTGGAGGGAACGTCGATGGGCTTGCGGGAGGGCGACCGCGTTTCGCGCCGCGACCTGCTTTACGGGATAATGCTCCCGTCGGGGAACGACGCCGCAAATGCCGCGGCGGTATCCGTTGCGGGGAGTATTCCCGCGTTCGTCGAGAAGATGAACGCCAAAGCCAAGGCGCTGGGGCTTGCGAACACGCATTTCGTGACCCCCTCGGGGCTGGATGCCGCGGGGCATTACACGACCGCCTACGATCTTGCTATGCTTACGGCGTATGCGATGAAGAACGAGCTGTTCCGAGAGGTGGTATCCTGCCGCTCAAAGCGGGTGGAGTTCGGAAATCCGCCCTATTCGCGCACGCTCTACAATTCCAACAAAATGCTCTCGCGCTATGACGGAGCGATCGGCGTAAAAACGGGCTTCACCGATAACGCGCGGCGTTGTCTGGTGTCGGCTGCCGAGCGTAACGGCACGACGCTTATCGCCGTAACGCTCTCCGCCTCCGACGATTGGAACGACCACACCAAAATGCTCGACTACGGCTTTTCGCGGGTGAGCGCGTATCCTCTGGAAACGGGCTGTTCGGCTAAGGTGTCGGTCGCTGGCACGGGGAATTATGTGGGAGTATACGCCGACGAGGCGGTGCTGTCGCTTACGCAGGCGCAGCGCCAAAAGCTCGAACGGCGAGTTCTGCTTCCGAGAATAGTATACGGAAGCGTAACCAAGGGACAAAAGCTCGGCTCTATCGAGTTCTACCTCGACGGCAAAAACGTAAAGAGCGTTCCCTTGCTTGCGGACGCGGACGTTGCCGGGGAAACGGGCGAGCTTAACCTCTGGCAGAGAATACAAAAATTCGTGTTGAAGGTTGCCGGTTAACGGTTACGGGGAATCATACGCACCTACGCCACGGGGAGGCTCCTCCTCACCCACCCCTACGGGGTGGATTCGTCGGAGCCGCGGCGCGCGCGTCAATCGCTTCGCGATTACGCAGCCTTCGGCTGCGGTTTTCGCCGTAGGCGAAAACGCGCGCGCCGCCCGTGGTTGACCCGTCGCGGCAGGATAGAGCCGCCGCGGGTGGTTGACAGCAAGATCTATGCGGCGTAAGGCTTTTGCAGGCGCGTTTTGTTCTCAATAACTGACTATTAATATCAGATAACTGACAGGTGCATCATGGAAAAAACCAGAATACAGAAAATAATCGCGGACAGCGGGCTGTGTTCCCGCCGCAAAGCCGAGGAGCTGATCTCCGCGGGGAGAGTTACCGTAAACGGGCGACCCTGCGGTCTCGGCGATAAGGCGGATGCGTCGCGCGACGTTATCGCTGTGGACGGAAAAGCGCTTTCGGCTCCCTCGGGGCAGAAGCGTTACATAATGCTCAACAAACCGCGCGGCTATGTTACGACGATGTCCGACGAGCAGGGAAGAAAGACCGCCCGCGAGCTGCTCTGCGGCGTTTCGGAACGCGTAGTCCCCGTCGGAAGGCTTGACAGAAATTCCGAGGGACTGCTGCTGTTTAGCAACGACGGGGAATTCGTAAACGAAATAACCCACCCGTCCCATCACGTCAGCAAGACCTACCGCGTAACGATAGACGGCAGGGTAAGCGAGGAACAGCTCATGCGGCTGTCGGCGGGGGTAGAGCTGGACGACGGCAAGGTGACCGCGCCCTGCTCGGTGGAGGTGCTTTCGGAGGAACCCGACCGCACTGTTCTCCGATTCGTGATAAAGCAGGGACTAAACCGCCAGATACGCCGAATGTGCGCGGCGGTGGGCTTGCAGGTGGGCAGGCTTCGCAGGGTCGCGATAGGCGGAGTGCGTCTGGGGATGCTCAAGCCCGGCGAATGGCGCGACCTCACGAAAGAGGAATTGCGTGTTCTCCGTTCAGCTATCGGAAAGTCCTCAAAAAACAGGTGATCTTATGGTAGAAATTTTACAGAATAAGGAAAACACGGAGAAGATAGAGTTCAACGCCTCCGACAACGGCGAGGTGCTGGGGCGTATAGCGGGAGTGCTCGACGGCGACGCGTTCGTGATAGACGAGCTGGACTGCGAGGCGTTCTTCACCGACGGGCTGGTGCGCGCGATACTCAATCTGATGAACCTCCACGGCATAGACAAGGCGCGGTTTGAAGTCCCCGAGCGTTCGGAGGAGCTGAAAAAGCTCGGATTCTTCACCGACGACCCTAAAATGGACAGCATCGCCGAGTTCTTCGACAAGGGCTGCGGACACTAAAAGCGAGGGCTACTTATGTTTTACGAGAGCATAGGCAACATGGAATACCACAATTTTTTCATAACTCCGTATGGTGACCCGATTGAAGAGGCCGTTTTCACGCTTGATACGTTTGGTTTTATCAAGAACGTTGATGATATTAAAGAAGCTCATTGGTATTATTATGACAATGAAGCCAACTATAAACCACAAAAAAATATGATACAATCGTATGAGCATACACTGTTTTACAATGAGAGGTGAATAACCAAACAAAGTTTTATAGTGTAGAGCGCTGATT
>JAFLUD010000044.1 GCA_022508965.1 Oscillospiraceae bacterium | reverse complement strand
TCGTTCTGAACGATAGCCAGCAGGTTTTTGTAATCCGCCTTGCGCACGAAATCGAAAGATTTTGTCTCAAGCTGCTTTGTGATGCGGTTCAGCAGCGAGCTTGCCACATCCGCGCCAAACGCCTTTTCGAGAACGTTTCTCGCGTAGTCCAGACCGCCCTCTGCAACGACCTTCTGCGTAAGACACAGCTCGTAGAACTCGTTCAAAACCTCCTCGACCGTCTCGATCGGGTGATATTCCATTCTTGCAAGCTCTACGGAGATCGACTCGACCTCGTCGTCGGACAGGTGTTTATATATGGCGGAAGCGTTCTCCGCTCCCATGGATGCAAGCACCAGCGCGCCTTTTTCCGCCGCGCTGAGGCCCTCTTTTTTCTCTTCCTTTTTTGCAGCCACTAATTTTCCCTCCTCGCAGCGAATCCCGCCCTCAAGCGATTCTCGCCGCTTTTATTGAGTAATTCGGATCAGTTGCCCTCCTCGCGGAGCATATTCCTGAGGATAGACGCAACGATCTCGGGACTGTTGCGCGCAAAATCCGCGATCTCGCGCTTGAGAATGGTCTCGCGGGACTCCTTGCCTGCCTCTTCGGTGAGGCTCGCGATGTTGTAATCTATCTCCTGAGGAGCTTCGCCCTCGCCGCCCCAGGCCATACCGGAATCCGCCGCCGCCTGAGCCGCTGCCAGAGCCATTTCCTGTCTGTGTCTGATCTTCTTTCTGCGGCTTCTGCTCATAAACAGAGAAACGATAAGCAGCGCGATGAGAATGATACCCAAAGCGATAACCAGGAACAGAAGCATATTACGGAAGCTGTCCACGGGTCTGGTGATGATACCGAAGCCGTCGCCGGGAGTTACCGTAGAGCCTCCGTTCGCATTGGACAGCGCAAACACGGTGTTCATAACCGAAACGTTCTCGATCGCTGTACCCGCTGCCGCCGCAACGGTCTGCTGGATCCTCTCGCGGTCGGTCTCGGTCATTTCCGAGGTGTTTATCCAGACGCCCACGGAGATGTTGTCGATCTCGTAGCCGTCTCCTTCGATAGTGGTTTTGATGTTGGTAACATCATACTGCACTTCGTCGTATTTATAATAGTATGACTCTCCGTCGATAAGACCGTCGATGGTCGGATAGTCGGGAGAATTGTCTCCGTTGGGGGTAACGCCCACCAGACCGTCCGGTCCGTAAACCCCCGCATTCTGCTCTTCGTGCTTCTCGTGGTCGAGAACGCCCGAGTTGTCGCCTTCGGGCGAGGGGAAATACTCGGTGGACTCTATTTTCTTGTTATTAAAGTTCAGACGGGTGGAAACGTTTATGGAATAACCGTTCTTTCCGTATACGGTAGCAAGCGTGGAGTTGAGGTTCTGCGAAAGAGCGTTCTCCATCTGGCGCTCAAACGCGAATCTTCTCTGCGCGATCGGCACGCCCGAAGCGTCTCTTCCCTCTGCCTCCTCCTGCTCCTTGGAGATCCATTCGTAGGAACGTCCGTAGGTGTCGATAACGGAGATATTATCGTAAGTAAGACCCTCCACAGAGTTGGAGACCAGCGCGAAGATAGCCCTTACCTCGCCGTTTGTAAGCTCCGCGTCGCTGTTGAGCTTTAGTGTAACAGAGCATTTGGGCACTTCTTTGGTATCTGTAATGGTATAATCCCTGGTCTTGGGGACATCCAGCAGTACGGTCGCCTGATAAACGGAGCTGAGCTGTCCCAGCGTAGCCGCGATATTCGTCTCGCGCTGCTGACGGGCAACCTGGCGCTTATCCTCGGCGGTCGCCCACAGGTTCACGCCGTCGTTCCATATATTATAGTTGATGGAATTCTTCGGATACCCCTGAATGGCCAGCTGCATACGCAGCGAATCCACCTGATCGCTCGGAACTATAATATCGTTGTTCGACAGCCGAACGTCGGTGATACCCATTTCCTGAATAGCGGAAGCTATCTCTCCCGCCTCGGCGGTGGTAAGTCCCGAATAAAGCACCGTGTAGTTCTTGTGATTAAGCAAAATCGCAAGCAGTACGATTATCGCAATAATCGTTATGGGAATAGCGACAATAACGATCTTAACGGTTTTTGAAAAGCCGCTCCACTTTTCCTTAACAGTGGTAGTTACTTTTTTAATTCTCTCATTCATTTATGTAAATGCCTCCGAGTAACATCTCGCGTGATTTAGATCTGCATATTGATGATCGAGTTATAGGCGCTGAGGACCTCGTTCTTAAAGGTAACCAGCACATCAACTGCCGTGTTGGCTTTTTCGATGTTAGCCTGAACGGTCGCCAGATCGTCGATATTTCCGAGCATAAGGTCGATAGCGTCGCGGTCTACCTGCTCGTTGGTCTCGATAACGTTGTTTACCATGCCCTTGAAGATATCCAGAAACGAAGCCTTGCTGACGTCAACGTTCTCCACGGGAAGCTGCGTTGCTCCCATGGGGATCATCGTATGCATTCTGGACATTCTGTCAAGCCTTACAAGCGTGTCATGCGACTGAAGCGGAATAAGAGCCATAATGATTTTCCTTTCACGATCAATTCGATTAGCGTTTCATCGGCATTCTTTTTTGGGAATATCCGATCCGCGTTTTTTCGGCGCGCCGACCAATCCGTTTGTCGGTCTTGCCGTTTTGGTGTTTTATCGGCGCTCTCCTTTGCGGGAACAACCGATCCTTTGTTTTAGAAAGCCGACCCATCCCTTTGTCAGCCTTGACAATCCTTTGTTAAACCCGCCGACCCGTCCTTCGGTCAGCCTGTCGATCGCCGATTTATCAGCCCTTGCCGATATTCAGCGAAGCCTGGATGATACCCTGCATCGCCTGGAAAAGCTGTCTGTTGGCGTCAAACATATTCTGAGCCTCGATAGCGTCCTGCTCTTCGATCATAACGTTTACGTTGCTCTCGTAAACGTATCCGAACTCGTCCGCGAGGGGATTGTTCGGGCTGTACACCGGTTCTGCGGGCGTGGGGTCCTCAACGACTCTCGTCGCCTGAACGCCCTTTAGCTGAATGTACTTGTACATATCGTGAATTCGACCCGGCTGGTGCATTCTGCGCAGCAATACCGTCTTGAAGCTCTTGTCTTCTCCGAAAACCACCATCTGCCTTTTGTACGCGTCCTCGGGACGTGTGGCGTAGGTATCGGCGTTTGTGACGTTCTGCGCGATGATATCCAGCCTGAAGCGCTCGGCGGTCATGCCCGAGAGCGGAATGTTAAGCGAGCTTAAAAATGCCATATCCTACCTCCGTTACTTGGTGACGATAGCGCTTCTTATGCGCGTGAAGTTTCCGTTCATCTGATTTATCAGCGCGTCGATCTGATAACCGGTCTTGGTATACTCGGCCATCTGCGTGTCGTGATCGACGTTGTTGTGATCCGCCTGATCGTTGGTCGTGTAGTCAACGCGTATACGCTGTGTGAGGTTCAGCTCCTTCTTGATCGTGCCGTTTGCGCGGAGCTTATCCTTGAGGATCCCGCCGAAATCCAGATATTTACAGTTGTAATTAGGGGTATCCTCGTTTGTGATATTCTGCGCGATGACCTGCTGCTTCTGCCACATAACGGAAAGTCCCTGCTCCAAAATTCTGAAAGCGGTCGTATCGAACAACGCCATATCAATCACCTCTCGTAAGAATAGTATTGTAATAGGAATACACTTTTGGGCGCAACTCACCCATAGGTCATAATTATCCATATTCTATTATACAACAATAATTCAAAGATTTCAAGTCATTTTTTTCAATAAAAACGCCAAAATTGGCAGATTTTAGAAGAACTCCGCTCCAACAACGACGGACAATTCCCATTATAAAGGCTGTTACAGAGTTTTCGCACGACAAGAATGTGCATTTTTAACAAAATTTCCGCAAAATTTTCTAAAAAATTTATAACAGAGCTGAAAACCGTTACAATATCAGTTTGCATAAAGCGTATATTTGCAAGCTGCCGAGAAGCCCTCAGATGCTAGGAAACCGCACTGCGGCCAGCCTTTGTGGCTGCCGCAGTGCGGTTGACAACGCAGATGAGGGTTTATCGGCAGCCTTGAATTTTCGCCAAATCCCCCTTGACAAATACGAAAATTTGTGCTACAATAGGCATAACAATTGAATATGCCCTTACAAACCTATGAGGCAGAGATAAAAATGCTTGCAGCACTCACAGAGAGCGGTCGTTGCTGAGAGTACCGCAGAACGCGAGGCATTAAATGGACTGCCGAGGGCGCGGTCAAAGGGGGCGCGTAAAGCGGCGGTTCTTTGTGAAGAACAGCAGGGGCGCGTTTTCCGAGTATTCCGCGACGTTCGCAAGCGTTAATTGCAAGGATATGTCAGTATCCGCAAAGTGCGCGGTTCTCCGCGAATTAAGGTGGCACCACGGTGAATTTTCCCCGTCCTTAAGACAGAAATGTTCTGTTTTCGAGGGCGGTTTTTTGTTGCAATATTTCGCAAAAGGAGTGATTTTATGCTGAGTCCCACGTTGGAACAGGCAAAACAGCTGTCGGGGTACACCACGATCCCCGTCAAAAGGGAGATACTCTCCGACATCAAGACCCCCATCGAGGTTCTGAGAATTCTCAAAAACGTCAGCCGCCACTGCTTTATTCTCGAATCCGCCGAAAACCAGGAAAAATGGGGACGCTACACGTTTTTGGGCTACGAGCCGAAGCTGGAGATCTCCTGCATCAACGGCTCCCTCACCGTAAAGAATATCCGTACCGGCACCTCCGAGACCTCCCAAACCGCCCAC
The DNA here is from genome assembly GCA_022508965.1 of Oscillospiraceae bacterium. Taxonomy (GTDB): domain Bacteria; phylum Bacillota; class Clostridia; order Oscillospirales; family Ruminococcaceae; genus CAG-115. The sequence goes on along the minus strand of JAFLUD010000044.1, from coordinate 9,862 downwards.
CCCGCCGAGTATATCCGCGGTCTTATGGGCAAAATAACCTCCCCGAAGTTAGAGGGCTTCCCCAGCTTTACCGGCGGACTTGTCGGGTATTTCGGCTACGACTACATCAAGTACAGCGAGCCGTGCTTAAAGCTCGACGCAAACGACGAGGAGCATTTCAAGGACGTCGATCTCATGCTGTTCGATAAGGTCATCGCGTTTGACAATATCAGGCAGAAGATAATTCTCATAACAAACATTTCCTCCGAGAATATCGGCGAGGAATATAAAAAAGCCGAGCGCGACTTGGAGGAAATGGTGCAGCTGATCCGCACGGGAACACCCGCTCCCGTCCAAAAGCCGAAGCTCTCCGGCGAGATAAGAAGCCTGTTCAACAAAGAACAGTACTGCCAAATGGTGGAAAAAGCGAAGAAATATATCTACGAGGGCGATATTTTCCAGGTGGTGCTCTCCAACCGTCTCGACGCGGACTTCGAGGGCAGCCTGCTTGACACCTACCGCGTGCTGCGCTCGACCAACCCGTCGCCGTATATGTTCTATTTTTCCAGCGACGATATGGAGGTCGCGGGCGCGTCTCCCGAAACCCTCGTAAAGCTCGAGAACGGTGTGCTGCACACCTTCCCCCTCGCGGGGACCCGACCGCGCGGCGCGACCGCCGAGGAGGACAGGCGGCTGGAGACCGAGCTTCTCGTCGACGAAAAGGAGCTTTCCGAGCACAATATGCTGGTGGACTTAGGGAGAAACGATCTGGGAAAGATCTCGGAATTCGGCAGCGTCGAGGTGGAACACTATATGCAGATCCTGCGGTTCTCACACGTCATGCACATCGGCTCGACGGTTCGCGGCAGAATACGCTCCGACCGCACGGCGCTTGACGCGGTGGACGCTGTTCTCCCCGCGGGAACGCTCTCGGGCGCGCCGAAAATACGCGCCTGCGAGATAATCAACGAGCTTGAGAACAACAAGCGCGGCATCTACGGCGGCGCGGTCGGTTATATAGATTTTCGCGGAAACCTCGACACCTGCATAGCCATAAGGCTGTGCTTCAAGAAAAACGGGCGCGTTTTCGTGCGTTCGGGCGCGGGAATAGTCGCCGACAGCGTTCCCGAAAACGAATTCACCGAGTGCATCAACAAAGCGAAAGCGGTCATGAACGCGCTTGAGATCTCACAGGAGGCGGACTTATGATTTTACTGATCGACAACTACGACAGCTTTTCTTACAATCTTTTCCAGCTCATCGGTGAGATAGACCCCGACATTCGTGTTATCCGCAACGACGAGCTGACGGTTGAGGAAATTCTCGCGCTCGCCCCCTCGCACATCATCATCAGTCCCGGCCCCGGCAGACCGAGCGACGCGGGCGTCTGCGAGGAGCTTATCACCGCCGCCGCGGGCAAAACGCCGATCCTGGGCGTTTGCCTGGGACACCAGGCGATCTGCGAGGCGTTCGGCGCGGAGATCACCTATGCGAAGCGGCTTATGCACGGCAAAAAGTCCACGGTGGAATTAAGCGCCGATTCCCCGATGTTCGTCGGAATAGAGGGGAAAACCGAGGTCGCGCGGTATCATTCGCTGGCGGCTTCGGAAAACGGCTTCCCCGAGTGCCTTAAAGTGACCGCCCGCACCGACGACGGCGAGATCATGGCGGTGGAACACAAAGAACACCCGATCTTCGGGATGCAGTTCCACCCCGAAAGCATTCTCACGGGGCGCGGAAAAACAATGGTCGAAAATTTCCTGAAAATCGGATGATTTTTAAGGAATATTTCCCGCCCAAAATTCCCCCAAAAATAAAGGGCGAAAAACAGTAGATTTTTGGATGATTTTGGCATAACTTCGCGGATTTTCCGAGAACATCCCCCCCGCTCAAAACCGCGCGAAAGCAAGCCATATAAAACAGATATTTTTCAGGAGGTATTTATTATGATAAAAGAAGCAATCGTTAAAGTCGTTGACAAGCAGGATCTGACCTACGACGAGGCGTATAGTGTGATCACCGAGATAATGTCCGGAGAGACCACTCCCACGCAAAACGCGGCGTTTCTCTCGGCTCTCTCAACCAAGAGCACCAAAGCCGAGACTATCGACGAAATAACCGGCTGTGCCGCAGCAATGCGCGACGCGGCTACAAAATTTGAAAACGACCTCGACCTGCTCGAGATCGTCGGCACGGGCGGCGACAACGCCCACAGCTTCAACATTTCCACTACCGCGGCGATCGTTATTGCGTCTTCGGGAATAATGGTAGCCAAGCACGGAAACCGCGCGGCCTCGTCGAAGTGCGGCGCGGCGGACTGCCTCGAGGCTCTCGGCGTAAACATCGACCTCGACCCCGAAAAGTGCCGCGAGCTTCTCGAGAAGGTCGGCTTCTGCTTTTTCTTCGCGCAGAAATACCACCCCTCTATGAAATATGTAGGACCTATCAGAAAAGAGCTTGGCATCAGAACCGTCTTCAACATCCTCGGTCCGCTTACCAATCCCGCAAATCCGAAACATCACCTCATCGGCGTTTACGACCCCTCGCTCGCTGTACCCGTCGCAAACGTTCTGATGAAGCTGGGTTCGAGAAACGGCATGGTCGTTTACGGAACCGAAAAGCTCGACGAGATCTCCCTCAGTGCGCCCACTTCCGTTTGCGAATACAAGGACGGCTGGATGAAAACGTATGAAATAACGCCCGAGCAGTTCGGCTTCGAGCGCTGCACCAAGGACGATCTCAAGGGCGGAACCGCCGAGGAAAACGCCGCTATCACAAGAGCCATCCTAAGCGGCGAAGATAAAGGTCATAAAAGAAACGCCGTGTTGCTCAACGCGGGCGCGGCGATCTATATCGGCGGAAAGGCAGCTTCCATTGAAGAGGGAATAAAGGCTGCCGCGAAGCTTATCGACTCCGGCAAGGCACTCGAAACGCTCGACAAGCTGATCCCCCTCTCTCAGAACTGATGCAACGAGGTGACGGCATGACAATTCTTGACGAGATAGCGGGGCGCGCCACAGAACGCGTTGCCGCAGCAAAAGCGAAGATCGGCGCGAGCGAGATAAAAAGCCGCGCGCTGTCGCTCCCGAAAGGCGATTTTGAGTTTGAGAAAGCTCTGCGCGGCAAGGACATCGCGTTTATATGCGAGGTGAAGAAGGCGTCCCCGTCAAAAGGGATCATCGCCGAGGACTTCCCCTACCTGCAGATCGCCAAGGACTACGAGGCGGCGGGCGCGGCGGCGATCTCCTGCCTGACCGAGCCGTTCTGGTTCAAGGGCAGCGACGAATATCTGCGCGAGATCGCGGCGGCGGTGAATATCCCCGTTCTTCGCAAGGACTTCACCGTTGACGAATATATGATCTACGAGGCGAAGGTCCTGGGAGCGTCGGCAGTGCTGCTGATCTGCTCTATCTTGCCTGAGGAACGGTTGAGAGAATACCTCGATATCGCTCATTCTCTGGGAATGTCCGCGCTTGTTGAAGCCCACGATGAAAAAGAGATCGAAACGGCGGTAAAGGTCGGCGCGAAGATAATCGGCGTCAACAACCGCGACTTAAAAACCTTTTCCGTTGATGTCGGGAACTCCGCGAGCCTGCGCCGTCTGGTGCCGAACGACAGGGTATTCGTTTCCGAAAGCGGCATACAGACCGCCGAGGACGTGGAGAATATACGCAAAATGGGGGCGCACGCCGCGCTTATCGGAGAAACGCTGATGCGCGCGCCCGACAAGAAATCCAAGCTCGACGAACTGCGAGGCAGGAAATGAACGTTAAGATAAAACTCTGCGGAATGTTCCGCGAATGTGACATCGACTATGTAAACGAGGCGCAGCCCGATTATATAGGGTTTATCGTGATGTTCCAAAAAAGCCACCGAAATATTGATTTAGAAACCGTGCTGCGGCTGAAAAAACGGCTCTCGCCGAGCATAAAAAGCGTCGCCGTTTCGGTTGACGCGGATTTAAAACAGTTTGCGGAATTCGCGAGATTGGGAGCCGCCGATCTGCTCCAATGCCACGGCAGCGAAAACGCGGAGTATATCGCAAGGCTCCGGGAGATGACGGGCGTTTCCATTATTAAATCGGTAAAGGTAACGAGCTTTTCGGATATTGAGAACGCAGACGTTCTGGGCGCGGATTTTCTGCTGCTGGACAGCGGCACGGGCAGCGGCAAAACGTTCGATCACTCGCTGATAATCCCCGAGAAGATAAAAACGCCGTTTTTTCTCGCAGGAGGACTTACTCCCGAGAATATCGCCGCGGCCGCACGGGAAATACGCCCCTACGGAGTTGATCTGTCCAGCGGCATCGAAACGGAAAAGCTCAAGGACAGAGAAAAGATCCTCAAAGCAGTAACGGAAATACGCGCATTAAAAGGAGAACAAAATGAACGCAACTAAACCAAAGACCTCCGTCAGGAAAAAGCCGATAATCGCGCTTGTTATCGTCCTTGCGGTGATCATCGGGCTGTTCGCGGCGGCAACGGCAGTCACCTCCCATTACATGAACCTCAACTTCAAGCGCGGCGAATACAGCGATCCGCGGCTTATCACCGATTATTATTACGAGCATTACGCAAGCGAGTATCCGCGGGTCGAGGTTAGCTTCAAGTCCGGGGAAAACACGCTCCGAGGCTTTATCTACGGCGCGGATAACGACAAAGCGCTGCTGGTTTTCGCCCACGGGATAGGGTGCGGGCACGAGGATTATATGAAGAACCTTATCTGGTTCGTCGATAAGGGCTACCGCGTGTTCGCGTATGACGCGACAGGAAGCGGCCACAGCGAGGGCGACGGCACGCGCGGGTTGCCTCAGTCGGCGCTCGATCTGGACGCGGCGCTTACCTACGCCGAAAGCGACGGCAGGCTGTCGGGGCTTCCCGTGTTCCTTATGGGGCACAGCTGGGGCGGCTACGCGGTAACGGCTGTATTGAACTTCGACCACGATATTAAAGGCGTCGCTAGCGTCTCGGGCTATTCCGAGCCGGTGGAGATGATCTACGAATTTGCAAGCGGCGTAGTCGGAAACGCGCGGCCCCTGCTCTATCCGTCGATATGGCTTTACAACAAGCTGCTTTTCGGGGAATACGCGGGGCTGTCGGCGGTAAAGGGAATAAATAAATCAAACGTTCCCGTGCTCATTTTCCACGGCACCGACGACGAGACTATCGGCTACAACGAATCCTCAATAATGAATAAGCGCGAAAAGATCACCAATCCGAACGTCGAATACATAACGCTTCCCGGCTGTTCCCACAGCGGAATGTTCTACACAAAGGAAGCGCTTGAATATAAGGATGATTTCAGGGCGGGCTATCGAAAGCTCTACGACGAATACGGCGGAGAATTCCCCGAAGAAAAACAGCTCGAATACTACTCGGCCGCCGACCGCGAGCTTGTAAATCAACCCAACACCGAATTACTCGAAAAAATTCTGGAATTCTATGAAGGGAACCTCTAAAAACCGGTTTGAAAAGGAAAAATGGTTTTTAGAGGTGACTTCTGAAAGGAGAATAAAGATGTCAAACGGCAGATACGGCGATTTCGGCGGGCAGTATATCCCCGAAACGCTGATGAATGAAATTCACAAGCTGGAGGAGGCGTACGAGCGCTTCTCCAAAGACCCCGAGTTTATCGCAGAACTCGATAAGCTCAACCGCGAATACGCGGGGCGTCCGTCGCTTTTATACTACGCGGACAAGATGACCAAAGACCTCGGCGGCGCGAAGATCTACTTCAAACGCGAGGACCTGAACCACACCGGTTCCCACAAGATAAACAACGTTCTCGGGCAGTGCCTGCTTGCAAAGAAGATGGGGAAAACGCGTATCATAGCCGAGACCGGCGCGGGACAGCACGGCGTTGCGGCGGCGACCGCGGCGGCGCTTATGGGACTGGAATGTGAGATCTTCATGGGCAAGGAGGACACGGTAAGACAGGCTCTTAACGTCTACCGAATGGAGCTTCTGGGAGCCAAGGTAAACCCCGTCACCACCGGCACCATGACGCTAAAGGACGCGGTGAACGAGGCAATGCGCGACTGGACTACGCGCGTTGACGACACGCTGTATGTTCTCGGTTCGGTAATGGGACCTCACCCGTTCCCGATGATAGTAAGGGATTTCCAGAGCGTTATTTCCAAAGAAGCGAGGGAACAGATACTAGAGCTGGAGGGCAAGCTCCCCACTGCCGTTATGGCGTGCGTGGGCGGCGGCTCCAACGCCATGGGAATGTTCTACAACTTCATAAACGACAAGGACGTGCGGCTTATCGGCTGCGAGGCTGCGGGACGCGGCGTTGACACCGGCGAAACCGCGGCTACGATCGCAACGGGAACGCTCGGTATCTTCCACGGAATGAAGAGCCTTTTCTGCCAGAACGAATACGGGCAGATAGCTCCCGTATACTCCATCTCCGCGGGACTGGATTACCCCGGCATAGGCCCCGAGCACGCGCATCTTCACGAGATAGGCAGAGCGGAATACGTTCCCGTGACCGACGACGAGGCAGTTGCGGCGTTTGAATATATCGCGAGGACCGAGGGCATCATCTGCGCGATAGAATCCGCCCATGCGGTAGCGCACCTGATGAAGATAGCTCCGAAAATGAACAAAGACGACGTCATAATATGCTGTCTGTCGGGACGCGGCGACAAGGACGTTGCGGCAATTGCAAGATACAGGGGGATAGATCTACATGAGTAACAGAATCGCAAAAGCGTTTGAGAATAAAAAGGCGTTCATCGGGTTCCTCACCGCGGGCGACCCGACCTACGAGGCTTCCTACAACAACATCATGGCATTGGTAAAAGCGGGCGCGGACTTGATCGAGATAGGCATCCCGTTCTCCGATCCGATAGCGGAGGGACCCGTTATTCAGGAAGCGGACGTTCGCGCGCTCAAAGAGGGAATGACCACCGACAAGGCGTTCGAGCTGGCGGCAAGAGTGCGCTCCGAGACGGATATCCCGCTGGTGTTTATGACCTACTTAAATCCCGTGTTCAAATATGGCTATGAGCGATTTTTCGGGAAATGCGCCGAGATCGGCGTGGACGGCTTAATCTGCCCCGATATGCCGTTCGAGGAGAAAGCCGAGGCGGACGTTATCGCAAAGAAACACGGCGTTTCGATAATCTCGATGATCGCCCCCACCAGCGAGGCGCGCATCAAGGCAATCGCCGAGAGCGCCGAGGGCTTTTTGTACATCGTGTCGTCTTTGGGCGTTACCGGCGTAAGAAGCGAGATCAAGACCGACCTCGCAGGCATTATGGAATCGGTGAAGAAATACGCGCGCGTTCCCGCGGCGATAGGCTTCGGCATTTCCACGCCCGAGCAGGCGGAAAGAATGGCGCAGCTCGCCGACGGCGTTATCGTCGGTTCGGGAATAGTCCGGCTGGTCGAGAAACACGGCGAAAACGCGGCGGACGAGATCTACAAGTATGTAAAGTCGCTTAGCGACGCGGCGCATAAGTAGGAACAAGAATTCAAGATATGAGAAACAGGATTTTGCTTCTATTAAATGGAAAACCTGCATAAAATTACATTAGAAAAAAATTACAATTCTGCTCCCTAAAATTTACAAATTTACGGGAGCATTTTTCTTGCGGCAACCAAGCCGAAAACGGCGCGATCCCGCTAAAAAATCCCCGCAAAATATCCAAAGAAAACCGAGGCTTTGTTGAAAATCCACAAAAACCGCGCATATTTTTCTACAATGCAATAATTCTCAAATCAAGGGTTTGTTATAGATTTTTTGGCGAGAATATGCTATAATACTTAGTGTGAGCCGTATGTGTTAAATTTCTGACGATATGCGGCAATGCTATACAGTCCGCCGTTGGAAGGCGGCAATACTATTCAAGGAGGCTAAAACATGGCTTTGAAAAAGAGTGCGGTTCCGTTTGCGGGAACTGCCGAGCAGGAGGAGCGTCTTAAGAAGGTCATCGCGGAGCATAAGGACGATCCCGGAGCGCTGATGCCGATCCTTCAGAAGGCTCAGGACATTTACGGCTATCTGCCCATCGAGGTGCAGCAGATGATCGCCGAAGAAATGGAGATCCCTATGGAGAAGGTATACGGCGTAGTAACGTTCTATGCGCAATTCTCCATCAACCCGAAGGGCAAGTACAAGATCAGCGTATGTCTTGGAACAGCTTGCTACGTAAAAGGCTCGGGCGACATCTACGAAAAATTGCAGGAGAAGCTCGGGATCAATGGCGGAGAGATTACGCCGGACGGAAAGTTCTCGCTTGACGCCTGCCGCTGCATAGGCGCGTGCGGACTGGCGCCGGTACTTACCGTAAACGAGGACGTATACGGAAGACTTACCGTAGACGATGTGGAATCTATTCTCGCAAAGTACAACGATTGATACATTGGTCGCCGGCAGTAAACATCTGCCGAAGTACCTTATGTCGGAGAATATCAGCCGGCACAATACTTAAAGGAAGGAATATTGTTTGATATGAATAAAATTAAAACAATAGACGAGCTTAACGCGATAAAGGCGAAGGCTGCCGAAGTGGTAAACGTCCGCGTCGACGGCAAGGACAGCGGCGTTAAGGACGTCTTGGTCTGCGGCGGTACGGGATGTACCTCCAGCGGCTCGGTAAATATCATCAAGAAGCTCGAAGAAGAGATCGAGCGCAACGGATTAAAGGACAAGGTCAATATCATAAAGACAGGCTGCTTCGGTCTGTGCGCGCTGGGTCCGATCATGATCGTATACCCCGAGGGAACGTTCTATTCCAAGATAGAGACGGATCAGATCCCCGAGATCGTAGAATCCCACCTCAAGAACGGCACTCCCGTAAAGAAGTATCTCTATGCGGAGACCGTTGACGGCGACAGCATCAAGTCCCTCAACGACACTGCGTTCTACGCAAAGCAGAACCGCGTAGCACTGAGAAACTGCGGACTCATCTCCCCCGAGCATATCGAGGAATACATCGCGCGCGACGGTTATCAGGCGCTGCATAAGGTTCTTACTTCGATGTCGCAGGACGACGTTATCAAGACCGTTCTTGATTCCGGACTCCGCGGACGCGGCGGCGCGGGCTTCCCGACCGGACGCAAGTGGCAGATGGCGAAGGATTTCGTTAAGGACGCAGATCAGAAGTATGTATGCTGTAACGCCGACGAGGGCGACCCCGGCGCGTTCATGGACCGTTCCGTACTCGAGGGCGACCCCCATACCGTTATCGAGGCAATGACCATCGCGGGCTACGCTATCGGTGCAAACCAGGGCTACATATACGTTCGCGCGGAATATCCCATCGCTGTTGAGCGTTTGCAGATCGCTATCAAGCAGGCTGAAGAAGCGGGAATGCTCGGCGACGACATTTTCGGCACCGGCTTCAGCTTCAGACTGGGCTTAAGACTTGGCGCAGGCGCGTTCGTATGCGGCGAAGAAACCGCGCTGATGACCTCCATCGAGGGCAACCGCGGCGAGCCTCGTCCGCGTCCTCCGTTCCCCGCTGTAAAGGGTCTGTTCGGCAAGCCCACCGTTCTCAACAATGTTGAGACCTACGCGAACATCTGCCAGATCATTCTCAATGGCGCCGACTGGTTCGCTTCTATGGGAACCGAGAAGTCCAAGGGAACCAAGGTATTCGCCCTTGGCGGTAAGATCAACAACACCGGTCTGGTTGAAGTTCCTATGGGAACAACGCTCAGAACCGTTATCGAGGAGATCGGCGGAGGCATCCCGAACGGCAAGAAATTCAAGGCTGCTCAGACGGGCGGACCTTCCGGCGGATGCATTCCTCCCGAGCACCTCGACATCCCGATCGATTACGACAACCTGCTCTCGATAGGCTCTATGATGGGCTCCGGCGGACTTATCGTAATGGACGAGGACAACTGTATGGTAGACATCGCGAAGTTCT
>JAFLUD010000043.1 GCA_022508965.1 Oscillospiraceae bacterium | reverse complement strand
CACGCCGTCTGCTGCGTCAAACCTCCTAGCAAGGCACAAAGCCTTGCGTCGTCGGTTTTCCTTGCAGCCAACGCACTCTGCCGCTTTTCCCCTTTCAAACCGATTTTTTTCGGCTCCCTATTTTCTGTACCCGAACAGCCCTGAGCCTATTCGGATAATTGTGGCCCCATGTTTTACTGCCGTCTCATAATCCCCCGACATTCCCATCGAAAGAATATTAAACCCAGCGTTCTCTTTATTTTGCGTAGGCTTGAGGCTCTCGAAAAGCTCCCGCATCCTTGCGAACACGCTTTCCTCGCAGCCCGGCGGCGGTATTGTCATCAGACCTCTCAGCCTGATGTTTTTTAGTTCGGAAACCTCCTCGCAAAACGCTTTCGCATTTTCCGCCGAGATCCCGCCCTTTGTTTCTTCCTCACCTATATTTATCTCGGTGAGTATATCCATAATTATTCCGTGGGAAGCAGCGCGGCGGTTTATCTCCTCCGCCAGCCTCATGCTGTCCACCGAATGAATCATTGATACCTTATCAATAATGTACTTGACCTTGTTGGTCTGAAGTCCGCCGATAAAGTGGACCTCCGCGGGCAGGTACGCTTCCCGCTTGTCCAGAAATTCCTGGACTCTGTTCTCGCCGAGCAGATCGACTCCCAGCTCCACCGCGAAGTTTATCTTCTCGGGGGCGACCGTTTTCGTCACCGCCATAAGCCTCACTTCGTCCGAGCGGTTCGCCTTTGCTTTGGCGTTTTCTATGTTCTCGCAAATTCTGAGAAAATTCTCGCGAATCTCCCCGAAATCCGTCTCGGTATTATAGGACAATCAACTGCCCCCTTTGTCATCGCACGACTTTGCCGTCGTACAGATCCTTTCCCTCGGTAACGATCTGGTCGTACATCATCAGGTAGTTCTCGTTCGCTTCCTGAGAACAGATAACGTAGTCGTCCGCCCAGTATATTACGTTCACCTTTTTGAACACCAGGCTCTGACCGCGGAGTATGAACACGCCGCGCTCGCCGTTTTCGTCATAGCGAAGGGCTTTTCTCGAAACGCGAAGACCGCCGTAGCTGTTTACCAGCACCTTGAACTTCGCCACGCGCCCCGAAGCCACCGCGGAGTTGAGCTTGTCGCACTCGAAGACGTACACCGCCTTGTTTTCTCCGCAGGGAGTGAGAGAAACCACGTCCGCCGTCAGCAGCTGTGAGCCGGAGCCCACGCGCAGCGTCACCGTGCTGCCCTCGTATATTCCGAAAAGATTTTCGGTATCTATCACCGCGGCAACACGCCAGCGGTAATCGGCAATCAGCTTTCCGACGGCGTTCGGCGAGCCGCCCTTTTTCGGGTTTGCGATGATGGATCCTATCTTCTCCGCCGTCATATTGTCGATATCGTCGAAGCCTATCTCGCCCTCGTATCCGTCAAGCTCGCTTACGAAATACCCCGCGCCGTCCGCCAAGACCTCCTGAACTCCGCCCGAAAGCTGCGCGGTAAGCCGCTTTATTTCGTCGTTTAGCGCCTGTTTTCTCTCGGAATACCCAAGCGATTCTCTCAAGGTGATCTCGCGCTTGCACATCGCCTCCAGAAGAGCATCGCGCTTTTCGTCGGCGGCGGCGAAATCCCCGTTTATTATGCTGCTTATAATGCCCGAGTGGCTTTCGTTTATCTGAGCGGAGATAGCCTCCAGCTGGGAGTTGTCCGTTCCGATGAGGCGTTCGGCACTGTTCAGCACCTCGAGCTGCTTTTGAAGAGCCTCGATCTCGCGGCGACAAGCCACGTCGTTCTCGCTCTTATATCTTCTGGCAACCACCGAGCTTTTGCCGACCTTCGAGCCGTCCTCGCACTCATAGCTCAGAACCCCCGTCCCGACGCTGTATACGGGCGTTTCGTCGCGCATATACACCCCGTCAAACGGGATCTCTTCATCATAATCGTAACGGTAGGCGGTCTCGACCGAGAGCTTATGCCCGCTCGCGAAAAACGCCTGCCCGACAAATATCATTATCACGAACACCGACAAGACCACGATAACAGCGCGCGTCCAGCCCGAATTCATTTATTCCTCCTCGCCCTTTTCGTAGGCGTCGAGTATCGACACGGGCTTAAACGGCGTGATCGTGGAGATCGCGTGTTTATAGATCAGGTTTTGTTTTCCGTCCGTATCGAGGATCACGGTGTAGTTGTCAAACCCCTTGACGATCCCCTTGAACTGGAATCCGTTAGTGATGTAGATCGTAACGGGGATCTTGTCCTTTCTCGCCTGATTCAGGAAAACGTCCTGCAAATTGATATCCTTAGCCATTTCAATCACCTTTTCTCTTTCTGGTGCGGCAAAGCTCGCCTCCAAAAAGGCGAATTCCCTGCCTTTAACCGTGTTTGAACACAGTTATCCCCAACTATATGTATCTATTATAACATATAATTTCGAAAAATGCTACTGTTTTTTTGAAATTTTATTAATTTTTTCAGAATTTTTTTCAAATTTACGCCCAAAAATTCCTCAAATTGTAAGAATTCCCATATTTTAGGCGTTATTTTCGGGGAATTTCCCTGTCTATAAGCTCGGTTGCCCTGTCGACTATATCGGAAAATTCGTCACTTTCGCCAAAGTTTATGTGGAAAATTCGTGAATTCCGACGAAACCACGTCATCTGGCGCTTGGCATACTGGCGGGTGCGGAGCTTCAGCTCCTCGACGCACTCGGAAAGGGATCTTTCCCCGCGAAAATACGGATAAAGCTCCTTGCAGCCGATCGCCTGCGCCGCCGTGGGACGGTTCTTCTGCTCGAAGCAGCGGCGCGCCTCCTCGACCAAGCCGCGCTCCAGCATCGCGTCGACGCGCCTGTTTATGCGCTCTCGGAGCATCTCGCGGTTCGTAAAATCAATAGTCAGCATCACGAAATCATACGGCGAAGGGACTGCGCGCGACTGCGCCTTCGCCTGCGCAATGGTGTGCCCGCCCGTTTTGTACACCTCAAGCGCGCGGATTATCCTGCCGACGTTGTTTTCGTGTAGCGTTTCGGCGGTCTCGGGGTCTACCGAGCGGAGCTTTTCGAGAAGTGCGGCGTTTCCGTGTTCCTCGGCGAATTTTCGCATTTCCTCGCGGAATTCGTAGTCCTGGCTGCTGTCGTCGAAAGTCAGATTATCCACGAACGAGCTGATATAAAGCCCCGTTCCGCCGCAGATTATCGGGATTTTCCCGCGAGAAAGAATATCCCGCACAGCCTCGTCGCAGAGCTTCACATAATCCGCGACGGAAAAGCTCTCGGATGGCTCCAGAAATCCCAGCAGATGATGCGGGATCCCCTGCTGTTCCTCGGGGGTAGCCTTTGCGGAGGCGATGTCCATGTCGGTGTATATCTGCATGGAATCGGCGCTTATCACCTCGCCGCCGTATATCTTCGCCAGCTCCACGGCGAGCGCGGTCTTCCCCGACGCAGTCGGTCCGCACACCACGATAACTTTGTTCATTACTTCTCCTTAGACTTTCTCGGCTTCTTCGGCTTTGGCTCCGGGAGCGAGTTGTAAGTCAATTTCACAAGCTCCTCAACCGTTTCGCGGTCGTCGATGTTCTCCACAAGAAAATAGTTCTTCGCCCCGTCGTAGGGCGGCTTTTCCGGTAAATCGGGGAACGCCCCGCGCCCGGCTTCGGTTATCTTCACAAACAACTCGTTGTCGCACACCAGCGCGAATATCTTTCCGCTGCAGTACAGCGCGTAATCCCCGAACATCTTCTTATACGTTATCTCGCCCGCGCCCCGGCACTGCTCCGCGGCGTATTCCACAAACTCGATCTTAGATGCCATTGCTGCTTCCTTTCCGCACGCGCTTTGAGTCGACCGTCAACCACCCCGCGCTTTCCCTGTACAAACGGCTGCGTCAACCCCGTGGGAGCGCGCCGCAATTCGCGCTTCGCGCGAATTCGCTGACAAAGTCAGCTGTTTTTCGCAATAGGCGAAAAACGCGGCGCGCGCCACTGCAACGCTGCAGCCCGAATGGGCGTTCCCGAGAACACAGGGGCGTTTAATTCAAACTACTGTCAACTGTCCGCTTTCAACTGTCAACTGACGAACGACCCGATCTCGATGAGATTCCCCTCGGGGTCGGCGATGTAGCAGGTGCGCTGACCCCACGGCTCGGTGGTGGGTTCCATAACGGGCACGGCGCCCTTTGCGACCGCTCGCGCGAATTCTCTGTCGACAGCCGCGTAATTCTCTACACCCAGCGCGATCTCAAAATGCCCGTTGAACCCGTCGGCGTAACCGAACCTTCTGCCGGTCATTTCCTCGAAATCCCGCCGCCCGTACATAAGAAACAGCGTTCCGTCCTTTTCGAGGAACACGTTTTTGTCCGCGGCGGATTCCTTGATCTCAAATCCCAGAACCTCGCGGTAGAACTCGATCATCGCGCCCAGGTCTTCAACAAAGATCCCAAAACCGTCCAGCTTCATTTTATACACCTCATTCAAAATAGTACTGCATTTGCAGCCAATTTAAGTGTACATTATTTTGGCGCAGCCGTATTGTAAAAATGCGACATCGCGTATTCGCGCGCCTGTTTCGGGGTCATCAGATGGCGTTTTTTGAATTCGCGGAGAAGATGCGGCTGATCAAAAAATCCAAACCGTTCCACCGCGTCGAGAACCTCGAATTTTCCCGAAACGACCTCCTGCCACAGCAGCTGATACCGCACCAGCTCCGAAAACGCTTTCGGGGAAATTCCCGTGTATTGATCGAAAATACGCTCCAATTGCCGCGGCGACAACACCGTATATCCGCAAATTTCGGCGACGGACGAACGCCCGTCGGACGCTATTATGAAATCGACAGCGTTCATTAAATTACAGTTTATGCGTATCTTGTCCAGCCGCTTTGCGAGGACTTTTTCGGCGAACGCGGCGCGTTCCTGAAACGATTTTGCGCTTTGAATATACGGCGCAAGCTCGGCTTTTATACCGCCGAAAAATTCCTCAGCGCGAAAGACCTTGTTCTTGCTGCCGGAAAAGCCGCTTTCTGCAAACAAAGCCGCCGTCCACGCGTAAAACCGCACTCCGAAAAGCTCTCCGTCCGATGATGAGGAATAATACGGATTGTCGTCCAATGCGCAAAAAAAGTCCTCGTCGCCGATCTTAAAGATGATATCCGCGCAGATATCGGGAATTACAAGCGTCGGAGGACTTCCCTGTTTTTCATTCCAGAAGCAACGCACATACGGAGCCAGAGCCTCGCTCGGAGCTATCTCGCGGTAGCCCTCCCTGCCAAACGGCGTTGAAAGAATGGGTTTAAAATTCGACAACATAATAACACCAACACCACCCTGTTTAATTGACAATTGACAATTGATAATTGACAATTTCGGAGCGCCTGCGGCGCGTATTTAAATCCGTGTCGCAGGCACACCATAATTATCAATTATCAATTCTACATTATCAATTATCAAACGATCCTTCCGAAGTATTTCTCTATCTGCTTCTTGGATATCTGCGTGATTACAGGTCTGCCGTGGGGGCAATAGCGGATGTTTTTATCGCCGATGACCATGTTCGCGAGGTGGGCAAGCTCGGAGATGTCCTGATCCTCGCCGCCGCGTATGCTCGCCTTGCACGCCATCGTGTGGAGCACCTCGTCGAACAGCGCACCCTCGGCGTTGTCGTTGTTTTGCGAGAGAATTTCCGCGATGCTCTGCAATAGATCCTCGGGATCGGAGCTTTCCAGCGACTGCGGAACTCCCTCCACCAGAACGCTTCCGCCCTCGGTGAATTTCAGCAGCAGCCCGATCTTTTCGAGACTATCCTTGAAATTGCTCACCGCCTCGAATTCTTCGGGCGACAAAAACACCTCGCGCGGCTCTATCAGAAGCTGCCCGTGGAGGTCGATGCCCTTTTTGAAGCGCTCGAAATTTATCCGCTCGTGGGCGGCGTGCTTGTCGATAAGCAGCAGGCTCTCGCGGCTCTCGCAGAGGATATATGTCTTGAAAAGCTCCCCGATAACGCGGAAATTTTCCGTTTCCCGCGGCTCGGCGGGCGGCTCCGGCTCGGGCGTTCTCTCAATTCTCTCAAAGGACTTCCCCGACAAAAACTCGAAGCCCGCGATCTCCTGCTGCGGCTTTTCTTCGCGTTCGGGGAAACTCACCTCCGCGTTCAGCAGCGGCGGCTGAGCCTCGGGCAGCACCTGCTGTTCACTGTCCTGCTCCTCGTTCGGGAACTCGAACGGCACCACCCTGCGATAGAAGCTCTCGGGGTCGGGCTTTTTTTCGGGAAACGCCTCTGGTATCGCCGCGGTCTGCACCGTTCCCGCGAATCGCGCGTTATTCTCGGTGACGCTCGGGATCTGTATCTCGCGGCTTTGATCGTAACCGAGCAGCGCGTTCTTCACCGCGAAATACACCGCGTCGAACACAGTTTTCTCGTTCGAGAACCGCACCTCCGTCTTGGCGGGGGAAATATTCGCGTCAAGATCGGCGGGATCGAGGTTTATATTCAGCACGCAGGCGGGGAATTTTCCCACCATGATATTGTTGCGGTAGGCTTCCTCGATAGCCGCGCAGCAAAGCGGACTTTTGACGCTTCTGCCGTTTACGAAGAAATTCTGCATGGTGCGGTTGGCTTTGGTAAACAGCGGCGAGCAGACGTAGCCCGTAACTCCAACGTCGCGGTAGATGTTGTCGACGGGAATCATTCCCGCGGCGAACTGCTTTCCGAAAACCGCGTGGATAGCGCTGTAATATTCCCCGTCGCCCGACGTCAGCAGCGTCTGCTTTCCGTCGCGGATAAATCTAAACGAGACGTTCGGGTGAGAAAGCGCCAGCTTTTCCACAACGTTCGAGCAATAGTTCCCTTCGGTAACGTCCTTTTTGAGGAACTTTAGCCGCGCGGGAGTGTTGTAGAACAGCTCGCGGACGATTATCGTCGTGCCGTCGGCGCAGCCTATCCTGTCGTATTCCGAGGGAGCTGTGCCCTCTATCCGGTAAAGCGTTCCGAGCTTGTCCACCGCGCGCTTTGAGACCGCCTCCACCCTTGCTACCGCCGCCACCGACGCCAGCGCCTCGCCGCGGAATCCCAGCGTGTTTATGTGTTCAAGGTCGGAAGCCTCGTAAACCTTGCTGGTGGCGTGGCGCATAAAAGCCAGCGGCATATCCTCGTAGGATATCCCGCAGCCGTCGTCGGTCACGCGCATATACGCGATCCCGCCGCGCTTTATTTCCACCGTTACCGTGCCTGCGCCCGCGTCTATCGCGTTCTCGCAAAGCTCCTTTATCACTGAGGCGGGGCGTTCTATCACCTCGCCCGCAGCGATAAGCTCATACACGCTCTTTTCGAGCTGATTGATCTTCGGCATTTATGCTCCTTCTTCCGCTTTCTCAATAAGTCTTACCGCATAGACATCCTGTATACGTCCGGGATACGTCAGCAGAATTTTTCCCGAAAAAAATACCGCGACCCTGTCTCCGGCATTCAGGCTGTCCGCGCTTATATCCTCGCCGCGCCATGTGATCTTCGTGTTTTCATCGGTGACAAAGATATCCTCGCCGTCGGTCTCGTGGTCGTAAACAAGAAAATGCGTCCCGTTTTCCCACTTTTCGGTTTCAACGATTTCTACGAAAATAAAAGCCCTTGCCGGTGTTACCGTGCTTCTTCCGAAGAAGAATCCCCCCACGCCTGCCGCCGCGGCAATAAGAATTGCCAATATGATAATCAACGCTTTTTTCATGACGAATGTCTCCTTGAAATAAAAATGTTACAGCGAATCCTTAAGCTCCTTCAACAGCAGCAGCGCGTCCATCGGCGAAAGGGAGTTGATGTCCGCGGACCGAAGGCGCGCGATGGCGTTCTGCTCGTTTACGGAATCAAAGCTGAACTGGTTGTCGCGGGATTTTTCGATAGCCTCGGCGAGGCGCACCTTTCCACTGACCTCAAGCTCCTTCAGCTCGTCCTTTGCGCGCTGGATGACCTTGTTCGGAAGCCCCGCGAGCTTTGCGACTTCGATGCCATAGCTGTCGTCGGTGCCGCCCGGAACTATCTTGTGGAGGAATTTGATATCGTCGCCGCGCTTGGAGACCGCGACGCTGAAATTCCGAACGCCCTTTTGTTCCTTTTCCATAGTGATAAGCTCGTGGTAATGTGTCGCGAAAAGCGTCTTGCAGCCTATCTTTTGGGAAATGTATTCCGCGACGGATTTCGCGATGGAGATACCGTCAAAGGTGGACGTGCCGCGTCCTATTTCGTCAAGAATCACGAGGGAATTCTTCGTCGCGTTTTTGAGAATTTCCGCGACCTCGTTCATTTCCACCATAAAAGTCGACTGTCCCGCGGTGAGATCGTCCGACGCTCCGACGCGCGTGAATATCTTGTCCACAACGCCGATCTTCGCGTACCTCGCGGGAACAAAACAGCCTATCTGCGCCATGAGAACGATGATTGCCGTCTGCCGCATAAACGTCGATTTTCCCGACATATTGGGACCCGTGATGATAAGCAGCCGATTGTCGGATGTGTCGAGATAAACGTCGTTCGGCGTGAACGGGTGATCGAGCAGTATCTTCTCAATAACAGGATGCCGCCCGTCCTTGATGTCGATAATGTTGTCGAGGGTTATCTCGGGCTTTACATAGGCGTTCTCGATCGAGACCTGCGCGAACGAGCAGAGCGCGTCCGCTTCCGCAACGGCGCAAGCCGTCTGCTGAATTTCGCCGAGCTTTGTCGCGATGAATTCCCTCACCTCGTTGAACACCGCCTGTTCGAGAGCAAGGATCCTGTCGTTTGCGCCGAGAATTTCCCCCTCGACCTTTTTAAGCTCGTCGGTTATGTAACGCTCGCCGTTCGTGAGCGTTTGTTTTCTGTGATAATGCTCGGGGACCTGCCCGATAAAGCTCTTGGAGACCTCGATGTAATACCCGAACACGCGGTTGTAGCCGACTTTAAGCGTGCGGATACCCGTTGCCTCGCGCTCGCGAAGCTCTATTTGCTGCAATATGTCCTTTCCGCCGCCGGAAATTTTCCGCAGCCTGTCGATCTCGTCGTTGAAGCCGCCGCGTATCACGCCGCCGTCCTTGACGCTTTGCGGAGGCTCGTCGACAATGGCGTTCTCAACCAAAACCGCTATCTCCGAAAGCTCGCTTATGCGGCTGTTGATATCCGTCAGCAGTCGGGAGGAAAGCCCCGAAAGCTCCCCTTTTAAAAGCGGGAGCCGCTTGCAGGTCTGCCCGAACGCGTAGATATCCCTCGGCGACGCGGACTTGTAGATAACTCTCGACATAAGGCGTTCGAGGTCGTAAATGCCGCCGAGCGCCTCGCGTATGTCGCAAAGCGCCGCGGAATTCCCCGTAAGCTCTTCGACAGCGTCCAGCCGCGAGAGTATCTTCGCGTGAGATGTGAGCGGACGTTCCGTCCAGGCGCGGAGCTTTCTCCTGCCCATGGCGGTAACGGTTTTGTCCAGTACCCACAGCAGCGAGCCGCGCTTTTCTTTGGTGCGCATTGTCTCGATAAGCTCGAGATTGCGCTGGGCGGTGAGTCCCAGATCCATATACTCGCCGCCGTCGTGAGCGGAAAGCTCTGTGAAACGCTTTACGGTAGCTTTCTGTGTGTCGCCGACGTAACGAAACAGCGCGCACAGCGCCTTTTGCGCCAACGGAAGCGCCGCTATCCCCAGCTTATCGGGGTCGTCCTTATTCTCAAACTGCGCGGTGATGACCGACAGATCGGAGTTGTCGAAAAGCTCGTCGTCGAGCATCTCGCAGACGCATTTTTTTATGCGCTCGGTGACGAACCTGTGAACGGTATCGAGGTCGAGAAAGCCCTTGTTGATGAGAAGCTCCACGGGGTTGAACCTCGAAAGCTCGGAGATTACCTCCTGCTCACGGTTAGCTCCCGTTTTCTCAAAAACGTGCACCTCGCCCGTCGAGATATCCGCGAACGCCAGTCCCACGCCGTTCTCGTCGGAATAGATCGAGGTGATGTAGTTGTTTCTGTCCTCGCTCAGCATCGAAGCCTCGATGACCGTGCCCGCCGTCACCAGACGGATAACTCCGCGCTGAACCAGTCCCTTTGACGCGTGGGGATCGGTGAGCTGTTCGCAGATCGCCACCTTGAAGCCTAAGTCTATCAGCTTCTTGATATAGACCTCCGCGCTGTGAAACGGCACTCCGCACATCGGAGAACCAGCCCTCGCCGTAAGCGCAAGCTCCAGCTCGCGCGATACAGTTACCGCGTCCTCGAAGAACATCTCGTAAAAGTCCCCCAGGCGGAAAAACAAAATATAATTGCCGTATTTGGATTTTATTTCCCGATACTGTTGAAGCATCGGCGACAGCTTCTCCGAGGAACCGTTCTCACTCATAGCTTAACCCTTTCAGTTTGATAGTTTTTAGAGATTAGTTGCCGGTATAATTTCCGCAGGAGCCTTGGATTCCCATAACCGGCTGCCGGCAACTAATAATCGGCAACTAATAACCAGCAACTCATCCGCAGCCCGAGCAGCCTTCGCAGCTTCCGCCGCAGGCAGCCTGGGGCGGCTCGCTCGGGCAGGTGTCGGGGTCTGCGCCCTCTACGGAATAGGTGAGAATGGTGTTTATCTCGCTCATCAGCTTGTCCATTCCCTGCTTTGCCGCGGTGAACAGCGCCATGTTCTCGTTCTGCATGACAGCGTCGTAGGCGGTGTGCATTTTCGCGGTAAGCTCGCGCACCTTTTCGTTGTCGATCTCGTCGGGTTCCTTATCGGATTCCATCGCGAGATTCTGCCGCACGAGATTGAATTCGCCGATAAGGCGCTGAAGCTCCGCGTCATCGTCGTTCGCTTTCTTCGCACCGATATACTCCTTGTAGCGCTCGTCCGCCTGAACGACCTTTCCGAGCGCTCTTGCCGCTTCAATAACAGTCATGATATTTCTCCTTTATTCAACTGATTTTCCCACAAGTATCCAATCGAATGCTTGTTCTATCTTAACGCTGACAAACTGCCCGATAAGCCGCTCGTCACCGTCAAAATCCACAATAACGTCCTGCTCCGTTCTTCCCGTAAGCAGTGAATCCTTTGTTCTGCCCGTGCCCTCGCACAGCACGCGAAGCGTTCGCCCGACGTACTTTTCGTACATATTCCTGCCGATCTCTCCCTGAACGGAAAGCAGCTCGCGAAACCATTTCCCCTTTTCCTCTTCGGGGATCGGGTCGGGCAGATCGTATGCCTTGGTTCCTTTTCTCGGGGAATAAACGAACGTAAACAGCGAGTCGAACTTCACTTCCCTGATAAGCGAGAGCGTCTCGCAAAAATCCTCGTAGGTCTCCCCGGGAAATCCCACGATGATATCTGAGGTAAGCGCCGCGTCGGGAATTTTCTCGCGGATATATTCCGTGATCTTAAGATAATCCTCGCGGGTGTAATGGCGGTTCATTTCCTTCAGAATTCTCGTGGAACCGCTCTGCACCGGCAGGTGAAAATGCCGCGTCACCTTTTCGCATTCGGCGATGGTGTCGATAAGCTCGCGCGTCGCGTCCTTCGGGTGGCTGGACATATAACATATCTTGAATTCTCCGGGAATGGCGTTTACCGCGCGCAGAAGCTCCGAAAAGCTGCTCCCAAGCTCTTTTCCGTAGGAATTCACGTTCTGCCCGAGAAGCAGCAGCTCCTTTGCCCCCGAATCCACCGCGGCTTTGGCTTCCGCGATTATATCAGAGAACGCGCGCGAGCGTTCTCTGCCCCGAACATACGGCACTATGCAGTAGCTGCAAAAATTGTTGCAGCCGTACATTATCGGTATGCTTACTTTAAGGGAATTCTCGCGCTTTAGCGGTATTCCCTCCGCGATAACCCCGTCGCCGCCGGGAACATAAAAGCTCCGTTTGCGTTCGGTAAGCTGCCCGAAAATCAGCTCCGGCAGCGTATGCAGAGCGTTCGTCCCAAACACCAGATCGACATGCGGAAAGCTGCGTTTTATCTTCTTGACAACGTGCTCCTGCTGCACCATACAGCCGCACACTCCGATGATGATATCGGGATTTCGGCGTTTTTCGTGTTTTAGCGCGCCGAGGTTACCGAAGACCCTGTCCTCGGCGTTCCCGCGGACGGCGCAGGTGTTGAAGATAACGATATCCGCGCCCTCGGGGCTGTCGGAAAACCCATAGCCCATTCCGGAGAGCATTCCCTTTATCTTCTCGCCGTCGGAGACGTTCTGCTGGCAGCCGAACGTGTGGACGTGCGCCACGGGCGGCTGTTCCCTCTGCGAATTCAGCCGCGCGACCTTTTCCGTAAACTCGCGCTGCCGCGACATTTCCTCGGCGGTAATTATTTCTGTCATAAAAATTCACCACTTATTATTTTAACATATTTTCCTGAAAAAATCAACCGAAAACTAATTTCTAATCTCTATTCTCTATCAAACTATCTTCGAGCATCGCCTTAAGGCAGGTGTACCGCTCGAAGCGCCTGTCGTTGTATACCATCTCGGCGACCTTGCTTTCGGTGCCGATTATGATGAGCGTTTTTTTGGCGCGGGTAACGGCGGTGTAGAGCAGGTTCCTGTACGACAGCCTGTCCATACGGTTGGGAAGCGGGATCACCACCGCGGGATATTCGCTGCCTTGGCTCTTGTGAACAGTCACGGCATAGGCGTGTTCTATTTTCTTTAACATATCGCCGTCATAGAACGCCCGCCTGCCCTCAAAGTCTATATCGCAGCGCTGATTCACCCTGTCAGTGTCGAGGATCTTCCCGATGTCGCCGTTGAAGATGCCGTGGGATTTCTCGGTGCCGCGCCGCCATTCGACGTCGTAGTCGTTCTTGGTCTGCATTATCTTGTCGCCGTCGCGAAAGAGCGTTCCCATAAAATTCATCTCGCGCTTGTTCTTACTCGGGGGATTTAAAGCAAGCTGAAGATTGCGGTTGACGTTCCCCGTGCCGACCGTTCCCATACGCGATAAACACAATACCTGGATATCGTCCAGCGGATCGTAGCCGTATGCCTTGGGAAGCCGCGTTTTGCAAAGCTCTATGACAAGTCTCAGAGAATTCTCCTCGCTGTCGGAACGCATGAAGAAAAAGTCCTTTTCGCGGCTCTGAAGCTCGGGGAGTTCCCCGTGAATAATGCTGTGAGCGTTTGTGACGATAAGGCTCTGCGCCGCCTGGCGGAATATCTCCTTAAGCTCTATTACGGGAACCCTGCCGCTGTCGATAAGATCGCGCAGGATATTCCCCGCACCAACCGACGGCAGCTGATTGGAATCCCCGACCATTATAAGCCGCGTGCTGCTTTTTAGCGCCTTCAAAAGCGACGCGAACAGCAGCGTGTCCACCATCGACATCTCGTCGATTATCACAACGTCGCACGCGAGGGGATTTTCCTCGTTGCGCTTGAAGGTATTCCCGCCCGCCGCGAAATCCACCTCCAGCAGCCTGTGGATAGTCTGCGCGGGCGCGCCCGTAAGGTCTGCCATGCGCTTTGCGGCTCTGCCTGTCGGGGCGGCGAGCTTTATTCTCATTCTGCGCTGTCTGCAAAGCTCGATAACGCCGTTTAGGGCGGTGGTCTTGCCCGTTCCGGGTCCGCCGGTGAGAATAAAAACGTGGTTGTTCATGCAGGCGTTTATTGCCTCGCGCTGACGGCTCTCATACTGTATTCCCTTAGAGGAAGCGATGCCCTCTATCTCCACCGAAAAATCCACGGTATCCTCGCTGTCGCGCTTTATCATTTCCGAGAGTTTTTGAGCAATATAATTCTCGGCGGCAAAGTATTCCGACAAAAAAACATAATGCGCGTCGTAGATGTCCGAGCAGACGATATCGCCCCTGCTTTCGGCGAATTTGAGCGCCGAAAAATACAGCTTGTCGCTTACTATCAGGCGCGTTGTTACGGTATTGCAAAGGTCGTTCTCGCGCAGACAGCTGTGACCGTCGTCGGCTCCCTGCCGAAGCACGCTTATGATCCCCGCGTAAACGCGCTCCTCGCTGTCGGGCGGGAAATTCAGGTCGGCGGCGATCCTCTCGGCGTCCTCGAATCTCAGGTCGATTCCCGGAGAACACATACAGTACGGGTTGTCGTTCACGGCGCGGATAAGGTCGGTGCCGTAGGACTTCCACGCCGCGGAGATCACATAATGCGGCACGGAGTATTTGGAGAAAAAAGTCATCACCTTGCGAAGTCCCGTGATGTTGTGGAACTCCTGTCCGATAGTCTTCGCGCGCACCGCTGTGATGCCCTTTATTAACGTAAGCTGAATGGGATCATTTTCGAGGATCTCGACGGTTTTTTCGCCGAACGCCGCGACTATTTTCCCCGCAAGCGACGGTCCCACGCCCTTGATAACTCCCGAGCCGAGATACCTGCGAACGGCGTTTATATCGCTCGGCAGCGAGCGTTCAAAAATATCCACCCGAAACTGCCTGCCGTATTTAGCGTTGGTAACGTACTCGCCGTACATCGAAAGCCGCTCGCCCTCGCGCACGTCGCCCATATTCCCGACCGCCGTGAGAAGCTCGCCGTTTACGTTCATATCCAGCACGATATAACCCGTGTCCTCGTTGTAGTAAACGACCTCCTCGACGTCGCCGACAACGCGGATGAGTTGTTCTTCCATTTTATCACCGTTCTTTTCCGATAATTTTTACGTCCTCGTATTTTTCCGACAGCCTGGCAAGCCCGCTGTCGGGTTTGTCCGCGATTATGTACACTCTGCCGATATTGGGATTTTTGCCGATGTTTTCGAGCAGCTCCCCGATGTCCTCGCTGTTGCGGACGTATATATCAAACTTCCTTACCGAGCCGTCCAGCAGCGCGCTCCACAGCAAATGCAGCAGCACCGCCAGCCCGAAAATCGAAATAAACATTAACAAAAAAACGTAGATAAACTGCATAACAATCACTCCTTTGAAGCATTATATGCAGTTAAATTTCTACGGTTATTCAACTAATCCCTAATCCATAGCAACTAACAAGCAATTCCAGCCCTCCTCGTTTTTTGAGGAAAGAACCCTCCAGCCGTTTTCCGAAAGCGCCGCCTGCACCTCTGCAACGCGCTCGTCGATTATTCCCGAGACAATAAGCCTGCCGCCTTTTTTGAGGAATTCTCCGAACAGCGGGCTCATACCGATGATAACGTCCGCGACGATGTTCGCGCAGATAACGTCGTAGCCGCCGCCGATCTGTTCGCGCAATTTTCTGTCCTCGATGATATTCCCGCAGAACGCCTTGAAATCCGCAAACCGATTCTTCTCGATGTTTTCGGAAGCGGTCTTGACGGCGTTCTCAAAAATATCGCATATCACCGCCTCTTTCGCTCCCAGCAAAAACGCCGCGATGGTGAGTATGCCGCTGCCGCAGCCGAGGTCGAGCACGCGCTCGCCGCCCGTTATCACATCCTCAAGCGTTTCCATGACCATTTTCGTGGTATGATGCTGACCCGTGCCGAACGTCGACGCGGGGTCGATCTCGATTATCCTGTCGCCGTTTTTCGGAGAAAATTCCTCCCACGAGGGCTTTATGATGAGGCTTTTTCCCACGCGAAACGGCTTGTAATACTGCTTCCAGTTGTTCGCCCAGTCCTCCTCCTTGACGTTCGCAAGCTCTATGCGGATATTCCCGTAAAAGCCGTCGGAATTGTTCGACGAATATTCCTCGACGAGATTCCTTATCGCAGCTAAGGTCTCCTGCCCCTGCGCGTTTTCGTGAACGTACACCGTGATACGCGGCTCGGCGTTTTTAAGTCCCATAAGGCTGTCGTCGACGTAATCCCAGTTGGAATTCTTGTCCGCGAGGAAATCCTCAAAATCCGCGCCGTCGTGAATCTCAAACCCGTTTATCCCGTACTCGCACAGCGCGCCGGTTATCCCGTCGATAGCCTCCGACGACGTGTAAATATCTATCTGAATAAAGTTGTCCATAAGTTCCTCCCGATAGTACATAATACTCCTTAATTATACCATATATTGATAGAAAAATCAACACAAAATAAAAATTCCCCGAAGTTTTTTCGGGGAACTTTTATTGCTAAAAGCATCAATTCAAACACCCAAAATCCGGGATTCCAAAGGGACTAGTCCCTTTGGCGGGGGTCCGGGGGCAGCGCCCCCGGAAAAATCACTTGTTCCAGTCGTACAGCTTGCGGATCTCCGCGCCGACCTTTTCAAGCTCGTGCTC
>JAFLUD010000042.1 GCA_022508965.1 Oscillospiraceae bacterium | reverse complement strand
CGAGTATAGTACAGAGCAAATTGTATAACTGAGATACTACGGCTCAAATCATCTAGACTAATTTGTTTAGTTCTGAGGAGAATTTGAGGAGTGGGAGTGACCTGAAACTCTGAAAATTTATTGTTTTTAATATTTGTTTGTAAATAAAACTTTGTGGAGGTAGTATGAAAATATTTGTAAGTTGGTCTGGGGAATTAAGTAAAAAAATTGCCCAAGCATTGAAAAAATGGATACCTTGCATTATTCAATCAGTAGATGTTTTTTACTCTCCTGAAGATATTGAAAAGGGAGAGAATTGGGATAGCAAAATATCTGCTGAATTATCGCAATGTAATTATGGGATTGTATGCCTCACTTCAGAAAACACATTAGCCCCATGGATTCATTTTGAAGCAGGCGCACTAGCTAAGACATTAGAATCAAGGGTATCCGCTTTAATGGTAGATATAAAAACTTCCGATATACAGGGTCCATTGAAAAGATATCAAGCAACAAAGCTTGAAAGAGATGATGTGTGGCAACTAATTTCAGATATTAATAATGCTACTGACTCGCCTTTAGATGTCTCAGTGTTAGAAGGGACATTTAATGCAATTTGGAATACGATGTATTCAGAAATAGGAGAAATTATTAGTTCATACATACCGAAAGACAAATCCCAAAAAGTCGATGAAAAGATTGGAAATAATGAGGCAATTGAAGAAATTTTGCAAATAGTACGGAAGCAAAATGTGTTATTATGTTCTCCGGAGCAATTATTTCCTCCGCATTATTTTGCGGAATTACAACAAAATAGCAAGCATAATGATGGCTTTTTCTGTGAAAGGTTATTGAAATATCTTGATGTGTTGTTAGAGGACTTGACACGAACTAGAGAAATATATGTAAACAACAATGAAGAACAAAAACTTTACTGTATTCTTAAAGAGTTACGTTTGGCTGATTTTATTTCCACAATTATACGTATAGTTTCAGATGAAGTTGAAGTCAATCCAAGGTTGCGAAGAATGGCATTAAGACTTAAAGATAATTATATGAATTATTGGGAGCAGTTGAGATGAAATCTAGCTTGGCAACATAATGGCAACAAAACCTCGGATAGTCCATAATTTATAGATAACTCAAATAATGCTGATACTACAAGCTAAACCCCATAAATAAAATTGTTTAAGGCTAGCTTCTCGGGAGCGAGTGGGAATAAGAAAAATTTGACCTCTCTGTGTACACGGAGAGGTCTTTTTTGATTATAAGTAAGTTTTAGCAACGAGATACGGCGATTATTGTACAATGCTCTGTTTTGCCGCGAATCAAAGCTCTGATAAAACGCGCCTTTGGATTTTTGCTATTCCGACATTTGCGGACTTCATTTTCTTCATTTCTTCAAGCAGATCATCATTTTTGTTGTCATCAGAGGAATAATGCTCTCCCAGAATTATCATCAGTTCATCAGTCAACTGATCGGATAATTTATCACGCTCTTCCTCGCTGAGACTATCCCATTTTACTTTATCTAACCCGAGCAAGTGTATTAAATACTTTGCGTTCTTCAGCCCTTGCTCTCCGGCCGAGGAGAAGATCGGCAAAAAACGAGAGGTGTCATAGTCAGACTGTTTTGCCTTTAACTCCGCAATCAGCGCTTCGACTTTTTCGGGGTCGTCAGTTTCTTTTTTAAATACCGTGTATCTTAAAAATGTCGCAAGATCGTCCGCCTGGGATTTTACCGTAGAACGATCCAGATCCTGAAGGTTCTTAAAAACGATGCAGCGCGATTTCGGAAGCGAGTCGATCACTTCCCCGGTATCGGGATCTATCAAAAGCAAATCGGTTTGGCAGCTTCCGTAAACTTTTCCTTCTTTGACATATTTGTCTATCCGGTTTTGCAGCGCATTTTGAAGCGTTTCGCCGTCCGCGAGTGCTTTCTCGATGCTTTCCATAAGCTCTTTTAAATCTCCGGTTACGGGAACCTGCATATATTCCTTTTTACCCCATGTTTGCGCTATGGAATCAAGGTCGCTCAACCATTCTTCCAGTGTGCTTTGACGAGAACCTACATGCATAACTGTCAGATCACAATTTTTTTCAAGCTGCTTTGATACCGCGGAAGAGAAGCCTTCATCGCTTTTGCTGATAGTTCTGATATGTCTTTGAAATTTGTGTGAATTTGCCGATACGGTATTGATCATTGAGTTTCCTCCTGTAAATAATGTTGACAAAATACTCCCAAAAATATTATCGGCAGGAAATCGGAAAACTTTAGTTTTTTAGGCGATCTTCGGTTTATCGGGCAGGGAGGGTGCGTAAAACTATTATCGGTTTTGACTTTCTTCTTCAATTTCCTTGAAAGTCGTGCCATCAGCAGTTTTCCACTCTGTTCTTCCGTTCGCGTTTCTGCCCATTACAACAGCTGCCGCGAGCGACGGACTTGTAAAAACATAGTCTCTTGTTAGAGTGTTTGCAGAGTTGATTATGCCATCAGAATACAGATTATCTCTATATCGTTTAAGGCTGTCTGAAAAACTTTGAGTAGTTGATCCTGCTACGATCGAATCTTTTTTTACAACGAATCCGTCTGTGACCGCATAGCCGCTTGCGTTTGCGCCTCTTGCTGCTTTTATGTAATACAAAACGGAATCGCTGCTTGCGCTGTTATCAATGGCAATTGTTTCAAACACTTTATAACCCAAAGTATTAACAAGCAGCTTGGAATTGCTTATGAATTCTTCCAGCATTGCCTCATCATACTCAGAAACAGAAGATAATGCGGGAACATTGGAATTCACAATTATAAATCTTCCCGACTCGACTGCCATTTTATAAAAATTGTGTTCAAGGTATTTGACATGAGCCTTGTTTAAAAGATCATCTTTACTGATAATTGCCACACAATCGTTCCAATAGTAACTATCGTTCAAATGTTGTTTTAACCGGGCAGCGATCTTCTCGGCTTCGCCTATGTATACGGTATCTTTGTTTAGTTCGTTTTTGCCGAACAATAAATATATTCCGGTGTTATTGGCATCGTTTCGGCTTGAAAATAAACCTATTTCATTACGCGCGACCTTATATACTCTGCCATTCCAATTTGATAATTCGCACATTATCCTGCCGTTTGGATTGCCGTCAAAAATAAACATCTGGATAGTTTTATTAAACATGGTCGATTCACCCCTTTTATAAATTATACCACATATAAGTGAATAATGCAAGTGGGGATGCGGTATTGTGTGAGGATGTTTTGCTTGCCGCATCCTCTTTTAAGTTCATCGGCAGATTTTTTTAAAGCCAAGATCATAATATCTCTTGTTAATTTTTTTCAGGCGTGATATAATTATAGAAAAGTTTTTTTATTTTTATCCGACACTTTGAAGTTCTCGATTGTATTATAAGTGAAGGGAGGTAAAATGCTATGTCAAATTCTTTGCTGCGATCGGACAAGGAAATTGAGGAGATCTATCGGCGCCACGGCAAAACCGTTTATCGCGTGTGCTTCGCCTATATGAAAAACCCTGCGGACACGGAGGACGCTGTTCAGGAAACATTTTTCAGGCTCATCAGAAAGCAGCCGTTCTTCGAGAGCGAGGAACACGAAAAGGCGTGGCTTATCAGAACGGCATCTAATTATTGCAAAAACGAATTAAATCACT
The DNA here is from genome assembly GCA_022508965.1 of Oscillospiraceae bacterium. Lineage (GTDB taxonomy): Bacteria > Bacillota > Clostridia > Oscillospirales > Ruminococcaceae > CAG-115. The sequence continues at coordinate 12,647 of JAFLUD010000042.1, read as the reverse complement.
GGCGGAGAAAAAACGAGAACATAGACGACTATCAGGATATATCCGCTTCGGATACGTCCGGGAGCGATTGGGTTTTTTCCGCTGTCATGGGGCTGCCCGACAGGTATAAAACCGTGGTCTATCTCTATTACTATGAAGGATATTCGAGTGTGGAAATCTCTGATATTCTCCGAAAGCCGAAGTCTACCGTGCGGAATCATCTGCATGAGGCTCGTATTTTACTTAAAGAAAGGTTGGGCGATCTATTCTATGAAAAATGAAAATATTATTGCGGCGTGGGATTCGATCATCCCGGATAAAACGGCAGACGAGCGTATGTTATCTTCTATATTGGGATACAACCGTTCGTTTAAGAACGAGAATAAGACTCTCCGTATGACGCGGGGCATGAAAGGATCAATTTCTGCGGCTGCCTGCCTTGTGCTTGTTATTGCTGTCGCGGCGTTTGCGGGAACAAGGCAGGGGCGGTTTTCCGAATCCGGTTATAAGGTGGTGCTGGGCAACGGGGACAGCATGGTCTATGAGAAGGGTTACAGAGAGGCGATAAGACAGGACTACGACTATGGCTTTGAAGTTCGCACCAGGGCTTTGACCGATGCGGAGCTTGGGACGATTTTTCACGGCATCGGCGATACTGCGGAGAGCTTTGGCACGTTCTCGGCGGAAACGGGCGAGCTTGTTCGTGTGACGAGCGAGATCGGGGCTGCGGACGTCGCCATTGCAAGAACGGGGCTGCCTGCGAGCGACGTTATTATCGAGGGGAACGAGGTCGGATCAGTGGTGAACGGTATTCCCGTAAGATCGGGGTATTTTGTCACCAAAGTCAACAGCTATGGTATCAAGACGATCATTTTCTTTGCGGAATATACTCATGGGGATGTGACTGTATACGCCGAGCTTGCGGGCGATGAGAAGGACGCCGCGGACATCGGCGAGCAGCTTTCCGAGATAATTTATTCCCTTACTCTGAACGGCGCTCCCGACTTGTCTGCTGTAACGTTCTGAGCGGCAGGGTATAGATCGAGCGGCGACCTTCTCGTCCGACGACGAGACCGGCGTATGGACTGCGACACCCGGTGTTGCCGTACTTAAGGTTACCGGAACTATCTGATACGTTATTCTTAAAACAGGACTAAAGCGACCCCGCGGCGTCAACAGACACTGCGGGGTTTTATTATTGGGCGGGGTTGACTTCTTTGGGGATCTGTGGTATAATTAGGGTGTATGAACGCTGTTTTGAATTAGGTTGAGACGAGTGGGTATAAGTAAAATGAAAAGAGTTTTTAAAATGCCCCGTCCGGTTAAAATTATGGGCAAGGCATCAAGTATTACAAACGGGTTTGTGAATGGGATCATTCCCGTTATTAAGCCGACAGATCAGGAGATCGCAGACGCTTTGGAAACCTTAGGCATGACCGAGGATACCGTCTGCTGCGCATACTGCGGTGATGCGTATACGGAATGGGATCATTTTAATCCGTTGGTAGTAAATAAGATGCCGACAGGGTATATTTCCGAGATCCACAATCTTGTTCCTGCGTGCGGCAAATGCAATCAGAGCAAAGGAAACAAGAATTGGCGTCAATGGATGTTCAGCAATGCGGCGCGTTCTCCCAAGACCCGAAATATCAAGGACTTACAAGAAAGGGTTGCAAGATTAGAAGAATATGAACGCAAATTCCCTGCGACAAAAATCAATTTCCGTGAAATTGTCGGCGAGGACAGATGGAATACCCACTGGGAAAACTGCCGGCGTATACATAAGCTGATGCACGAGAGCCAGGAGCACTCGGACAGTATAAAAAATGATATTCTAAAAAGCATAGGAAAGCTAAAATAATCCACAGGTTTGAATAGTGCCGTTGCTCGGGTCGAGCGCGGCGATAATATAGTTTGGAGGTTTTTATGAAAGGAAAGGTCAATTTTATGAAGAGAGCCATTGCGGTTATGGCGGCGGGGCTGCTGTTCGCGGGGTTGTCTCCGGGGGCGTTCGCTTCTTCGGAGCGCGTTGTGCCGTCGGGAATCGCTTTCGAGAATGTGGGCGGCTCTATCGAAAAATGGGCTGCCGAAAATCCCGATGAGTATGTCTCCTTTGCGGCGGCGGTGTTCTCCGAAGACGATATTCTCTATCGGGGAGCGTTCGGTTATTCCGACCGCGAGAAGGGCGTTGCTGCCGACACGGATAATACCGTTTATGAATGGGGCAGTACTACCAAAACGCTGGTATGGGTCAGCGTTATGCAGCTGTGGGAAAAGGGTATGATAGACCTTGAAAAGGATATCAAGGATTATCTGCCGGCGGGATTTCTTCACAATCTCAAATACGACGACCCTATCACCATGCTCAACCTTATGAATCACGACGCGGGTTGGGGTGAGAATGTGTGGGCGTATGAAGTGTCCGATGAGAACAAGGTCATCTCCTTGGGGGACGCTCTCTATGCGACTCAGCCTGCGCAGATCTACCGTCCCGGCGAGGTGTGCTCTTACAGCAACTACGGCGCGGCTCTGGCGGGGTATGTTGTGGAATGCATCACGGGTGTGCCGTTCTACGAATATGTTCACAAGAACATTTTTGAACCGCTGGGTATGGAGCATACTTCTATTCGTCCCGCGCATGACGACAACGCCTGGGTACAATCCAAGCGCAAGGAACTTGTCTGCTATGTCAACACGGGCAACGGCTGGGTCTCTGCGGGTCCGCAGCTGGTATATATTCTGCCCTATCCCGCGGGCGCCGCTTGCGGAACTATCGGCGATCTGGCTATCTACGGGCAGAGCTTTGTAAGACCCGACTGCCCGCTTTTTGAACGCGAGGAAACACGTCAGCTTTTGTTCTCGGCTACCTCGGCGCTTAAAGGTACGGATATCGGCGTGAGCTATCACGGGCTTTGGGCAGAGACCTACGGCGACGTGCAGATCATCGGTCACAACGGCTCTACAAACGGCTGCACGGCGTATATGTATTTCAACGTCGAAAGCGGAGTGGGAACGGTTATTCTCATGAACGGAAGCGGAATTCCCATGCTGGAGATCCCGAAGATCGTATTCGGGAGCGAGGGTGCGGCTATCCCCGAGGGTTATGAGAAGATCACCGACAGCACCGATGATCTTTCGGGCGTATACATCGGCGCCCGCGCGGTCAGACACGGACCGCTGAAGTTTATGTCCTATCTGGGAATGATGCCCGCGACTGCTGCCGGAAACGGAGAATATGACGTTGCGGGAATTGCAAAAATAGAGACTATGTCGAACGGGCTTTTATGGTTCGTACAGGACGGAATTGGTTATCCGGGAGTGACCTATCAGCTGGCGGACGGGACGAGGGTGTTTACTCTCGGTTCGCAGAGCTTTGTGGACGAGCCGTTCCTTATCCCGAACGTTGTGCTTATCGCGATCTATATCGTTTGCACGGCGGTGGGAGTTATTCTGCTTTTCGTAAATCTCATTCTTGTTCTCGTTAAGAAATATAAAAAATACACGGGTGACAAGTTTATCACCGCGGCTCGGATCACGAGGATAGTGTCTGTCGGCGTGATAGTATTCTGGCTCTCGGTATTCCCGTTACAATACGGGATCACTAAGGCGCAGGGGATTGTCGGCTGCGTCATTCAGATGATCTGCGCGGTTATCTATCTTATTGCCGCGGCGGCTTCCTGCAAGGGGCTTTTCACCAAGGACGAGAAACGCAAGGTGCGCTATGTGATGAATATTCTTGAGAATGTTCTTTGCTTCGCTGCGGTTATCTCGCTTGAGCTGATCAGATTCTGGGGAGTGTAAAAATTCCAAGGCATACGCGGGCAGCTGCGTATGCCTTTTACGTTATCCAAAGGGGGCGGGGTTTTCTGGACTATGAATTAAAACGGCGGATCATGGCGGCGCTTTATCCGAACAGGTGTCCGTTTTGCGATTCGGTCATCGGGGTTCGCGAATATTACTGCGAGCCTTGCGGGAGGCATATTCCCTATCTTTACGGAAAACTCGAGCCTCCGCAGCACGTTTCGAGGCTGCTGGCGTGCTGTTCGTACAGCGGCAAAGCGCGTCGCGCAGTCCTCTCGATGAAATACGGGAAGCTCGTTTACCCTGCCGACGCGTTCGCGAAGATGATGTGCGAAAAGCTGCGCGACGCGAAAATCGAGGCGGATTTTTTGGTGCCTGTGCCGAGCGGATTCCTCAGCGTTAAAAAGCGCGGGTTCTCTACGGGGAAGCTGCTGTGCAGAAAGGTCTCCGAGCGAAGCGGTATACCGGTGCTTGAAGCGGTGCTTGCGCGCGATGAAAAAGAGGAGCAGAAAAAGTTCTCAAAGAAAAAGCGCATCGAAAACGCCTTGAAGAGCTTTTACCTCGCCGATGACGCGGACGTCGGCGGCAAGCGGCTTGTCCTTATCGACGACCTTGCGACCACGGGAAGCACGCTCTCCGCTGTCGCGAGTATTCTCCTCGCGGCAGGTGCGGCGGACGTTTCGGCGTGCGTGTTTGCGAAGACGATGCTTTGCACGCGGTCGGAGAACGGAAAGCTGATGAGGTTCAAAGGGGCGAGGAGATTCGGTTATCGGCGTTCGCCCGAATGAAAGGAGCGTATTATGGCTTTGAAATATCCCGTGCTGTTGGCGCACGGAATGGGGTTCAGGGACAGGAGGTTCCTCAACTATTGGGGGAGAATTCCCGCGGCACTTGAAAAAATGGGCTGTCGGGTTTTCTACGGGAATCAGGACAGCAGCTCCTCGGTGGAGACAGGCGGTCGGGTCATTGCCTCGCGTATCCGCGAGATCACCGAGCAGACGGGCGCCGCGAAGGTCAACATTATCGCTCACTCGAAGGGCGGCATGGAGGCGCGCTACGCTATCTCCACGCTCGGTGAAGCGCCGCGCGTTGCGTCGCTCACGACAATAAGCACTCCGCACCGCGGTTCTGTTACCATGGACAAAATCATGACGCTTCCGCGGTGGGCGCTGAGATTCGGGTGCGCTGTCGCGGATGTGTGGTTTAAGCTGCTCGGGGACAAAAAGCCCGACTGCTTCAGTTCCATCTCGCTGTTTACTACCCGCGCCGCCGAGGAGTTCAACCGAAACAATCCCGACTGCGAGGAGGTTTATTACCAGAGCTTTGCGTTCGTTATGAAAAACGCCGCGAGCGATATTTTTATGTGGCTTTCAAATCTCGTTGTAAATCACTTCGAGGGTGAGAACGACGGGCTGTTGGCTCCGAGAGCGGTTATGTGGGGGGATTTCCGCGGGATATTCAGGGGCGCGGGCAGGCGCGGGATATCTCACTGCGACGAGGTGGATATGCGCCGCCGTCCGCTTTCCAAAAAGCATGGGGGAGGCGTTTCGGATATCGTGGAGCTCTACAAGAATATTGTTACGGAGCTTGCGGAGAAGGGGTTCTGAGCCTCAATCATTCCCCTAAAAATGCAGCAGTCAAATTAGGCGCTGCGGGGTTTTTGTTTTACTGAAAATGAGATTATTGACAAATTCTCAAATTTGTGGTATAATTATATTGGTACATAACCGTTTGCGGTAATAATTTGTGTTGGGAGAATGGCTATGGAAGAAAACAGAATGAGTGGGTTTATAACCGAGAAAATGGTGTTTTTTCACACGATCTTTATTGTCAGCGCGTGCGCGCTGTTCGGCTTGATCAATCTGTTTACGAGTGCGGTGCTTGTGGGAATTCTGATCATCGTAGCGGGCGCGGTCGTTGCCGGGATAGTGATCGGGCTGAAACAGATGACCTCTATTTCTACGCGTGGTGCGATACTTTCAATGGCGCAGCTGGTCGTTATCGTCTCAATGTCGCTTACCAAGCATGAGTTGCACGGAATGTTCCCGCTGCTGTTGGCTTCTATGATCATCGCTTCCATTTACTACAACAAAAAGACGCTTATCGTTCACTGGATCGGTATGGACGCGGTGTGCATCATAGGGCTGTTCTTCAACGATTTCTTTTACAGCGGAACCAAGCTGGACGTATTGGTGAAGGGTATCATCGGAATGAACGTCGGTGCGTTTTTGCTGATGTACCTTGTCAAAAACACTCTCAAAATATTTGAGGACGTTCAGATCGCGCAGAGGGGTGTGACGCAGGCTCTCGACCAGGTCAAGCAGCAGATGAACGAGACCGACGCGCTTGCGAGATCCAGGCAGCAGATGGTCGACAAGATCGCGAATATTTCCTCGACTTTAAACGCTTCGTCGGATCAGATGCGCGGCGTGGCTTCCAATATGAGCGCTTCGTCACAACAACAGCAGGCTACCATTGACGAGATCACCAACGAGATCGCAAACATCTCCGTTCAGACGGAGGACAGCCTCAAGGCTTCTCTGGACGCGGCAAGCTCCGTTAAAAAGAGCGCGGAAATGCTCCGTCAGAATCACGAGGCTATGCAGGGCATGTCGGGCGCTATGGAGGAGATCAAGCGTTCTTCCGAACAGATCAGAAGCGTTGTGGGGGCTATCGAGGACATTGCGTTCCAGACCAATATTCTCGCGCTTAACGCGTCTATCGAGGCGGCGCGTGCGGGCGAGGCGGGAAAAGGCTTCGCGGTCGTTGCGGACGAGGTCCGCAACCTTGCTTCCAAGAGCGGTCAGGCTGTGGAAAACACCCGCGTTCTCATTGAAAAGTCCATTAACGCCGTTGAACGCGGCGGATCTATCGCGGACGACGTTCTCAATTCTATGAACGCGGTGATCGAGGCGGCTAACGAGAGCGCCGCTCACGCGGAACGCATCACCGAATTCGCAGGGCGGCAGGCGGAATCCATTTCCGCGGTCGAGCACAGAATGGAACAGATCACGCAGGTCGTTGCGGAGAACTCTAAGTCCGCCGTTCAGAGCGCGCAGATCGCAGAGACCGTTGCCAACGACGCGGGACGTATGGACGAGATCGTGAGGAGCATTAAGTAAGTTTCTCTACATATAATAGATAAGCGCCCGCTTTAACAGCAGGCGCTTTTTTACTGTGTACTGTCAACTGTGTACTGCCATTACGGCGTCGATGTCGCGGACTATCTTTTCATTCAGCTCGCCCTTTGCCGCCATGTCGGTCATTATGGATATCGTCTTTTCGTGGGACATTCCGTCTTTGTAGGGGCGCTTTTCCGTCAATGCCTGATATATGTCAACGCACGCCATAAGCTGATCCTCGAAGCTCAAGTCGTCCGCTGTCAAGCCGCGCGGGTAGCCTTTGCCGTTCAGCTTTTCATGGTGATTTGCAGCCCACTCGGTGACGTCGGAGAGCCCTTTTATCTGACTCAACACATAATATGTCGCGGCGGCGTGATTCTTCATTTTTGTGAATTCATCGGCGGTGAGCTTTCCCGGTTTTTCAAGAATATCGTTTGAGACTACGAGCTTTCCTATATCGTGGAGCGCTCCCGCAAAATAATAACGGGTGGTTTTTTCTTCGTCAAAGCCGTAATAGCACGCCATTTTCTCCGCCAGCTTCGCAACGCCCATCGAGTGAGACTGCGTGAACTCGGATTTATAGTCGACTATTCTCGCGAACAGATCGGCGATATTATGTACCTCCTCGGAGGTGTAATCGTAGAACGTGGTTTTAAGCTCCTGCTCAAAATATGAGTATACTCCCTTATTCTGAAGGCGGACTATGTCGTCGAAGCTCACGGCGTTCATAAACAGCTCGACAGATCCCTGTGAAAACATGGTTCCGGAATTGGTTTGGAGCCACTTTTTGAGTTCTTCAAACTCCGATTCTTCCATATTTGTGAGCTGCCGCGTCATGTCGACCATATCCGCCAGGTGCAATATCTGCGATTTCAGCGGCGTTTCAAACGCGGTTTTTTTCATGATACCCGAGCCGTCGGCGTTCTCATGATGATAGCAGATAATATTGCTGACGTTGGTGCGGAAGGGCAGCAGGCGGATGTTCTTCTCGCCTATAACGGAATGGTGAATATGCATCTTCGATTCGCTGTTTTGGAGCAGCTCGGCAAGCGAGGCGGGGATCTTTTTATGCTCTGCCAGCTCTTCATGAATATACTCCGTCAGGGCATTGTCATGAAGCATACAGCAGCCCGCAAAATCGCGAAGCTCTTCTTCGGCATAGCCCGCGGCTTTTCCCATTATTACGGAAAGATACGCCACGCGCCTGCAATGACCCGTGTCAAGCCCCAGCAGCCCCGCTTCCACATTGTCCAGCGCAAACGACAACGCGTATAACATATCCGTAAGATCAAGCTTCATATTAAGCACTCCATTCCTTTGCAAAAAAGGTTTTTCGGCAATGGCAACAAAGACGTGTTTTGTCGATCCCGCGCACATTTTTCCGCGTTTTGCGAAGCAAAACCGAATTGCCATTAGGGCAATTCGAGGAAAAATTGCGGTAATCTCACAATTCTTCTTGCTCTGCAAGAAGAATTGTGCCCCGCTAATCAGCGCTCGCCGCAGGCGAGCACAACAGGATGTTGTGTAGCGACCGCCAAAAGCGCGGCACGGATGCCGCGCAAACAAGCGGTCGCTACGCGATTAGCCGATGAAAAATCCCCCTGCTTTCGCAGGGGGATTTTCTCATCGCCGGGTGGTGGAGATAAGGGGATTCGAACCCCTGGCCTCTTACATGCGAAGCAAGCGCTCTCCCAGCTGAGCTATACCCCCGTAGTTTGATAGAGATCAGTGATTAGTTGATAGTTGTTTTGATTCTAAGGCTGCTAAAATCTCTAACGTTAAGATTATATCATATTTTTCTGGGGTTGTCAAGGGGTTTTTAAAAAATAAGGACGGGTAAACCCGTCCTTATTAAACTCAATAACTGATCGCTGATCGCTGATCACTAGCAACCGGTGAAATATTCTACTCCGCTCTTGAAGAGGAGCTGGTCTTTGTTGCCGTCTACGTTTTTACAGCAGTTTTCGGTGAGGCGCTCGGTGTGTCCCATTTTGCCGAGAACGCGTCCGTCGGGGGAGATTATTCCCTCGACCGCGCACATCGAACCGTTCGGGTTGAACGCCGTATCCATGGACGGCGCGCCTGCCAGATCAACATACTGCATCGCTACCTGACCGTTGTCAAGAAGCTTTCGGAGTACCTCGCCGCTTGCCACAAATCTTCCCTCGCCGTGCGAGATCGGGATAGCGTGAACGTCGCCGACCTTGCAATTGCTGAGCCACGGGGACTTGTCCGTACAAATTCTCGTGTAAACAAGCTGAGACTGATGTCTGCCGATCTCGTTGTAGGTGAGCGTGGGGCTGTCGGCAGTGAGGGGCGTGATGTGTCCGAACGGCACAAGTCCTAACTTTATCAGCGCCTGGAAGCCGTTGCAGATTCCTATCATCAGACCGTCGCGCTTGTGGAGCATATTCTCCACCTCTTCGGTGATCTTGGGGTTTCTGAAGAACGCGTTTATGAACTTCGCGGAGCCTTCAGGCTCGTCGCCGCCGCTGAAGCCGCCGGGAATCGCGATTATCTGAGACTGTGCGGCAAGCTTTGCAAACGCGTTTACGCTGTCTTCAATATCCGCGGCGGAGAGGTTCCTTATTACAAATATCTCCGCTTTTGCGCCGTATTTTTCGAACGCCGCCGCGGTGTCGTACTCGCAGTTGGTTCCGGGGAACACGGGGATAAGCACGCGCGGGCTTGCTATCTTCGGGGACTTTCTGTTCTCGAGCAATTCGCAGCCGCCTTTGTATTCCGCCTTTTCGGGGGAGGGCTTGTGCTTGGTCTTGGACTTGAACACAGGCTCTAAAACGCCGTTCCATTTTTCCTCGAGACTTGCTATATCGAGCTTGGTGTCGCCGCAGATTATCTCGTACTCGGGAATGGTTTCACCTATAACGCGAACGTCGCTGCAATCGCCGTCAAGCTCGAGAATGAACGCTCCGTAAACGGGCGAGAAAAGCTCCTCGTCCGAAAGATTTTCGAGCTTTGCGCCGACGTGATTTCCGAGTGACATTTTGAAGATCCCCTCGGCTATGCCGCCGTTTGCTACACTCCATACCGACATGGCTTTTTTGCTCTTTATGAGCTTTTCTACCGTTTTGAAAACGCGCTTTACGCTGTCGAAAACGGGGAGTCCGTTCTCGTCATAATCGGGGGCTATATATCCTATCGTACTGTATGGACACTTGAATTCCGCCGAAATTATATCGCCCGCCTTTGCCGTGGACACCGCGAACGACACAAGCGTCGGGGGAACGTCAATGTGATCGCCGTCGAGTTCTCCGAATGTTCCGCTCATGCTGTCCTTGCCGCCGATGGCTCCCAGCCCCAACTCCAGTTGGGCGCGGTAGGCTCCCAGCAATGCCGAGAACGGCTTGCCCCAACGCTCGGATCTTCCGAGAGTTCTCTCAAAATATTCCTGGAAAGTGAGCCAGCATTTTTCGCTTGAGCCGCCCGCGGCTACCGTCTTTGCGACGCTTTCCACCACCGCGCAGATAGCTCCGTGATAGGGCGACTGTTCGGATATGGCGGGGTTGAAGCCCCAGCCCATTATCGAGGCGGTCTCGGTCTTTCCATTCAGCACGGGGAGCTTCGCCGCCATCGCCTGAACGGGAGTCTGCTGAGTTCTTCCCGCAAACGGCATGAGCACCGTGCCTGCGCCGATAGTGCTGTCGAAGCGCTGCACCAAGCCGCGCTGCGAGCAGACGTTGAGGTCGGTCACTAAATTCTCCCAATCGGAGGGGGTGTTTCTCCTGCCCGTTGAATAGCTTACGTTCACCTGCGGCACAAAAACGTCGGTGTGCTTTTCGGCGCCGTTGGAATTTAAGAATTCTCTGCTGATATCGACAATGGTCTTGCCGTTCCAATTCATTTTTAGACGCGGCTCGGCTTTTACCACCGCTACGGGAGTGCTCTCGAGGTTTTCCTTTGAAGCTAACGCGCGGAATTTTTCCGCGTCCTCGGGGGCTACGACTACCGCCATTCTCTCCTGCGATTCGGAGATAGCAAGCTCGGTGCCGTCCAAGCCGTCGTACTTTTTGGGAACGGCGTTGAGATCAATTTCCAAACCGTCGGCAAGCTCGCCTATCGCTACCGAAACGCCGCCCGCGCCGAAGTCGTTGCAGCGTTTGATAAGTCTTGTCGCCTCGGGATTCCTGAACAGTCTTTGGAGCTTGCGTTCTTCGGGGGCGTTTCCTTTCTGGACTTCCGCGCCGCAGCTATCCAGCGACTGAACGCTGTGCGCCTTTGAAGAGCCTGTCGCTCCTCCGCAGCCGTCGCGGCCTGTTCTTCCGCCCAAAAGAATTATTACATCGCCCGGAACGGGTCGCTCGCGGCGGACGTTCTCGGCGGGAGCTGCGCCTACTACCGCGCCTATCTCCATGCGCTTCGCCATATAGCCGTGATGATAGATCTCCGCGACGTGTCCCGTGGCGAGGCCTATCTGGTTTCCGTAGGAGGAATATCCCGCTGCCGCAGTAGTGGTGATCTTACGCGGCGGGAGCTTGCCTTTGAGCGTTTTCTCTACGGGCAGCAGAGGATCGGACGCGCCTGTTACGCGCATTGCCTGATAAACATACGAACGCCCCGAGAGCGGGTCGCGGATTGCTCCGCCCAAACAAGTTGCCGCGCCGCCGAACGGCTCTATCTCGGTGGGATGATTGTGCGTTTCGTTCTTGAACATCAACAGCCATTCTTCGTCCTTGCCGTCGACGTCAACGGTGATCTTCACCGAGCAGGCGTTTATCTCCTCGCTTTCGTCAAGGTCGGGGAGCAAGCCGTCTTTTTTGAGCTTCTTTGCCGCTAAGGTCGCGATGTCCATAAGGCAGATGGGCTTGTTTCCTCTGCCCAACTCCTCGCGGTTTGCTTTATATTCGGCGTAGGTTTTCGCGATGTAATCGGGCTTGATATCGGCGTTGTCGATTATCGTTCCGAACGTCGTATGACGGCAATGGTCGCTCCAATAGGTGTCGATCATTCTTATCTCGGTGATGGTCGGGTCGCGCTTTTCGCTCTTGAAATACTCCTGGCAAAAACGAATGTCGCCGCCGTCCATGGCAAGCCCGTACTTCGATACAAACTCATCCAGTTCCTCGCCGGACTTCTCGATAAACCCGTTCAGCGTCTCTACCTCGGTCGGAACGGAATAGCTGACTTTGAGCGTTTGCTTTTCCTCAAAACCGCATTCGCGCGATTCTACCGCGTTTATGAGATAATGCTTTATTCTCTCGAATTCTTCGTCGGAGATATTCCCTTTTAAAATGTATATCTTGGCGTATTTTACGTCGGGGCGCTCGCCGCCGCACAGAAGCTGGATACACTGCGCCGCCGAATCGGCGCGCTGATCGAACTGTCCGGGGAGGAATTCCACCGCGAACATACGCTCGTTCTCCCCGATCTCGGGGAGCTTGTCATACGCGTCGTCGACGGGCGGTTCCGAAAATACCGCGGGCACCGCTTTTTTGAAGTTCTCTTCGGACAAGCCCTCGGCGTCGTAGCGGTTTATCACGCGAACGCTCTCGACAGTTTTTATTCCCAGAGCGACGGTGAGATCGGAGAGCACCTCCGCTCCCTCTACCGCAAATAACCCTTTCTTTTCCACATAAACTCTGTAAACCATTTTATTTCCTCCTACTTAATGTAAGATATTTTACTGCGTTGACTTATGGCAACACCGCACAAAGATTGTGCGCGTATTGCGAAGTCAGATTTTCCGTCAGATTGCTCAAAAACGACGCAGGAATACTTGATGTATTT
>JAFLUD010000041.1 GCA_022508965.1 Oscillospiraceae bacterium | reverse complement strand
TCCCGTATTGTGAGATAGGCTCAGATGGGGTATCTTCTCCGGGCATAAGCGGTTCGAGAACAGGCAATTCATCAGCACTATTTAATTTATCACTCATATCTTTTCTCCTCGGTCATACGCTTAAATCTAATTTGTTAAAAATTTCCTAATACAGCTCTGCAAGTCAACTTAATATAGGCTCTTGCTCATACCTTTGACTTCACAAATCCCGATTTATCCTATTAGCCTGTGTCTGCCTCATCTCGAACTTTTTTTAGTACTATGTGCCGAAGCATTATCTCATTTGCCTAGTGCATAATAAAAGAAAGGTTATTGCGGCAAATATATTCAGCATCAAATTCAGAGTGAAAATTATGCTTGTAATAAAGAAATCTTTCTTGTCCATTTTACCCTGCTTTATAAAAACAATTATAATAAACACAATGTGGATAAGCGGCATAAAAGAAATACCATAATAGTACAGGGGATATTTCAGAAATTCCGCTATCAGGCGGATTATTCCGGTCATGTCTAAGATTATATCCACTATCCAGATAAAAGCCTCGGCAATCAGCAGAAACGCGGTGTTTATAACAAAATATAACCAGAAACCGTTATTTTTCATGGTACTCCTTTCCCGCGGATTTAATTGTACATAATTCGGAAGCAATAACCACGCAGCTTTTTCGCTATGCAAAACGCGTTAAATTACTTGTATCTCATCTCGAATTTTTTCTTGAAGTACCAGATGCCGAAGCCCAGTCCCGAGAAGCCTCCGCAGAGGTGTCCAAAATGAGAAACATTATCATCTACGGTGAGCCCGCTGTATATCTCCTGTCCGAGATAGATGAGCGCTATCAGTATAAGCGTAAGCGGTATCTCGCCTTTTTTCATATTCGTGAAGGCGCTGAGGATTATCAGCATGAACACTATTCCCGAAGCGCCGAGGATTCCCGTGCTGAAGAAGATCATATTCAGCAAGCCGCCCAGCAGCGCGGTCACCGCCATCATTATACACAGATTCCAGCTGCCGTAGCGTTCCTCAACAATTGGACCTACCAACAGGAGCATGGTCATGTTCCCCGCGAAATGCGTGAAATTGGCGTGCCCGAAAACGTAGCTGAACGCCCGTAAATAAGTCAGCGGATCGGTCAGCCGCGGATGACCGTAGCAGATAAACAGCAATCGGTTGGACGCGCCGCCTGTTATCATGCTCAGCACCAGCGCGCCCAGGCAGATCCCCGCGAACGTCAATATTACGGGGGAATTGTAGCTTAGCTTTAATTTGGGTTTGTTCATCGCGTTTTCATTCCTTATTGTAATATTTTTTTATAATATTCGACAACAGAATATTAAAGAATTCGTCAAATTGTATTATTCTTCGCGGGAATTCCTTAAAGTATTAAGAAATTCCCCGTAAACAGCGGCTGAGGCGGGCGATCGGCAAGCCCATTACATTGTAAAAATCGCCCTCGATGCGCTTTACCAACAATGCGCCCTGCTCTTGTATCCCGTATGCGCCGGCTTTGTCCATCGGCTCGCCGGTCGCGATATAATTGGCGATCTCTGCGTCGGAGAGCGGGTAGAACTCCACCGAGGTCTGTTCGGCGAAGTTTTCGATTCTTCCGTCGGCGAAGATCACGCAGACTCCCGTAAAAACGCTGTGGACGCGCCCGGAGAGCGTGCGCAGCATTTCGGCAGCGTGCGCCTCGCTGTGCGGTTTTCCGAGTATTCTCCCGTCGATTGCTACCACGGTGTCGGCGGCGATTATCGTCTCGTTCTTATACTGCGAGTATATTTCTGTCGCTTTTTGTCGGGAAAGCAATAAAACTGCCTGCTCGGGAGGGCTTCCCTCGGGGATATTCTCCTCGCCGACGGCGGGGATTATTCTGAATTCCCCGGAGATCAGCGAGAGAAGCTCCTTTCGGCGGGGAGATTGGCTGGCAAGTATCATTTCTTGGCTCCGTGGGTCGAGTGCTCGGCTATGAACGGGTGGTCGGGGGCATAGATCTCGTTATAGTTGTCGATGCACTGTTTGATCACCTTGATCGCCTGTTCTCTGCCCTGGACTTCGTCAACGGCGGTGTCTTTGCCCTCGAGCTGCTTGTATACCTTGAAGAAGTGGCGCATTTCCTGGAAGATATGCGACGGCAGCGCCTCGATGCCGCGGTAGGCGTTGTATGTAGGGTCTTCAAAGGGGATCGCGATGATCTTCTCGTCGTTTCTGCCGTTGTCGATCATCGTGATAACTCCGATGGGATAGCAGCGTACCTCAACCAGCGGATCTATAGGCTCGTTGCACAAAATCAGCACGTCGAGCGGGTCGCCGTCGTCGGCGAGAGTTCTCGGGATAAATCCGTAATTTGCGGGATAGTGCGTGGAGGTGTACAGAATTCTGTCGAGAATGATAAGTCCCGTCTGCTTGTCAAGCTCGTACTTTTTCTTGCTTCCCTTTTCGATCTCGACTATCGAGATGAAATCCTCGGGGGTGATTCGCGCGGGGTTTACGTCATGCCAGATGTTCATAGCTGTCTGTCCTTTCAAAAATAAATTTATTGATTTTATTATACAACATATTCCAAAGAAAATCAAGTATAAAAAATCCCCCGCCTGTGTAAACGGGGGATCTGTATTGATTCAGAACGGGTAGGTTTTTTCGCCGATATGAAGCTCGCCGAAATTGGTGAGATCCATCCAGTCTTTGCACTCGTCGACGCGCAGTCCGTCGGGGGTGTTTACCAGCTTTACGGAGAATTCTTCGTTTTCGTCTACCTCGGCTATGCCGGATTCGTTCTCCCAATAATAGTGCGTGATAAAATTCACCGTTATGTGGGAATCGTCGACGTGTTCTATTGAATCGAGGGTGAGCGTGTCCTGGGCGATGCCCCAGCCTGCGGCGCCTCCCGGAGGCATGGCATAAAGCGCGCCGTTCTCGACAAGATAGCCGGTATAGTCTCTTTCTGTCATTATCTTTTCGGCAAGCTCTTTGGTCGCGTAGGCATTCAGCTTTCCGAAGAACTGCTCGGCGGTCACGTTCTTCACGCGCGAACAATAATCAAACTTTTCGGACTTGTCGTTAAAATCCGTTTTTATCCAGCCGGACTCATAGAAGTAATTGTAATAAAACACCGAGTAGTGCTTGATAAGAGCCAATATCTTGTCCGTCTCTGCATCTATGCCGGTAGGGTGGAACTCCCGGTGAGGCTCGTCGGGGACGAAAAGAGGGTCGTCTGAGCCGGTCGGAGTTGGGGTGCTGTCGGAGCTTTCCGGGGTGGAGCTTGTGCTTTCGTCGGAGGAGCTGTTGTTTGAGGGAATGTCGGTGTCGAAGGAGGGAGTGTTGCCGCTCTCGGTGCACGCCGAAAGCATCAGGGCTGCTGAAATGCAAAGGATAACGGTTGTGAGCTTTTTCATAGAATTTTGTCCTTTCGTGTGATGTGATGTTGAGAAACGCTTTGATACTTTATTATATACGCTTCTACATCTAGTATGTCAAGCGGTTTCGGGCAAAAGTTTCAGGCTTCGGGAGTTAAAAATTCCGCGCTGCTTGACTTTTTTTACGTTGTATAATATAATATTAATATATTCCTTTAAAACAACTGATGAAAGGAACGCGCGATGCCGACGGTTTTGAACTACTTGATCGTATATCTGCCCCCGCTCGTGATATGGTTTTTTTGGAAGCGGAAAAACTCGGCGCGGGCGCTGCCGCTTGTCGTGGGAATGGGCGCGTATATTCTGTTATCGCTGCTGAGGGGTGTGGCAAGGATCCCGGTGCTGAACGACGGCGTGAAAGAGATCCCGTGGCTGTACTATCTCTTGTCAGCGGCTTTGTCGGGAGTGTTCGAGGAGGTGGGAAGGTACGTTGTATTCTTCTTTGTTATGAGGAATTACGACCGTTGGAGCGACTGCGTTTCTTACGGGATCGGTCACGGAGCTATCGAGATAATCCTCACTCACAACCTTACGGATTTTACGCTTTTCGACGATCTTATCACGACCTACGATCTGGTTACGGGCGCGGCGTTTTCGGTGGCGATGTCGGTGTTGGTTTTCGCGGGCGTTCATTACGCGGAAAACAAGAAGGGGCTTTTCGCGGCGATCGCGCTGCACACGGTTATCGACTTTACTCTTGTTCTGGATTACTACGGCATTGCTTCCTTCGGAGCTGTGATACTGATACAGCTGGCTTTTGATATCTTAATTTGTTACTTGGCTTACAGGGTTTTCCGACGTTATAAAGATTACTGAATACTTTGCCCGCGATCCGCGTTTTTGGAACGCGGGTCTTTTATTCACACAAAAGATTAAAACGCATAAAATGAATTGTCAAACAATCAGACTGTCGATAAACCCTCATCTTCGTCGTCAACCGCACCTCGGCAGCCACAAAGGCTGGCCGAGGTGTGGTTTCCTAGAATCTGAGGGCTTCTCGACAGTCTGAGTAACGGAGGGTATTATGAGGGTTCTGTTTATCGGCGGAGACAAGCGAATGAATTACGCGGCGGACAGTTTATCCGCGGCTTTTGATACGGAGCGTCTGGGGCTGGGAGAATATCCCGCTCCCGAGGGGAAATTCGGCGCGATAGTACTTCCGCTTCCGCTGACGAAAAACGGCTCGGAAATTTATGCTCCGATGTCCGAAACGCCGCTCGGGTTTGATATTCTCGACCGATACTCCGAGAAAAACGCGGTCGTCTTCGCGGGCGGAGAATGTGAGAATTTAACGCGGTTTTGCGCGGATAATTCCCTTACGCTCGTAAACTATTTCGCAAACGAATCGCTTACGCTTAAAAACGCCGCGCTTACCGCCGAGGCTGCCTGCGCGCTTATGTCACAAAGCACGGACGGCGCGCTGCTTGGAGCGTCCGTTCTCATCACCGGTTACGGGAGGATCGCGCGGTTTTTGGCGGAACGGCTGAGAGCTTTCGGCTGTGTGGTTACTGTTGCCGCGCGGCGCGTTGAACAGCGCGTTTCGGCGCAGCTTGACGGGTTCTTTGCTATCGCTGCCGACGAGATCCCCGACGTTGTAAATCGGTTCGATCACATTGCGAATACCGTGCCGTTCGGGCTGTTCTCCGAAAGGGAATTCTCTAAAATGAGACGGGGCTGTGTGTTCACCGAGCTTGCGTCGCTGCCGGAAGAGCCTGTGAAAACCCTTGCCGAGAGAGGCGGCGTTTTATATATCTTTGCTTCGGGACTCCCCGGAAAATTCTCGCCGAAAGCCGCCGGAGAATATATCGCTGACGAAATTTCGGGACGTTTGAAAATCGAATAGATACCGCACTAAGGCGAGCCGCTTGCAGACGGCTTCCGTCCTTTGGTCTTTCGTTCCACACGCGGAACGCTGCCAAAGGCAGATGCTCGAACGGTACGATGCTTTTGTATCGCACCCGCCTTAAATGTGCGCCCAATAAATATATCAGTGAAAGGATAACTTATGAGCGATATAGAGAAACTTTCGGGACTGCGCGTGGGATTCGCGGTCTGCGGTTCGTTCTGTACGTTCGCTAAGGTGTTCGAGGAGCTTGAGGAGCTGGTCTCTTTGGGCTGCGAGGTTACCCCGATAATGTCCCACAACGCATATACTCTCGACACGCGATTCGGTTCCGCTCAGCAAAACGCCGCGCGGCTCTATGAGATCACGGGGAAAACCGTGCTGCATGAGATCACCGCCGTGGAACCTATCGGTCCCAAGAAGATGTTCGATGTGCTGGTGGTCGCGCCTTGTACGGGAAATACGCTCGCTAAGCTCGCGCTCGGGATCACGGATAGCCCCGTTTGCATGGCGGTCAAAAGCCATCTTCGCAACCAGCGGCCAGTGATCATCGCGGTGTCCACCAACGACGCGCTTTCGGGTTCGGCTAAGAATATCGGCACCTTGCGAAACTACAAGAATTTCTACTTCGTGCCCGCGTACCAGGACGACAGCCTCGGCAAGCCCTTTTCGATGGTCGCGGATTTTTCCAAAATCCCGCAGACTATTCTCGAGGCTATGGAGGGTCGGCAGATACAGCCGGTTTACATCACAAAATAACAAAAGATCCGCGGCTCGACCTGGCTGCGGATCTTTGTGTGGGATTCTCTACTGTGATTGACAATAATAAAGAATTGTGGTATAATTATAATGTATGTGATTTCCGGAACGGGTGAGATTATGGATTGGAAGTATAAAGCCGACGAAAACGGCGTGACATTGCACGACCACGAGATCACCGAGTGGGTTTTCGGCGAGGATGTAACGCTTTTTTCGAGGACGGCTTCGACGTGTTCGCAGACTGTACGCAAAACTGCACGGAACGCCACAAGCAGACGGGAAAGTCCGCTGTAATTCTTAGAAACGGGCGGTTTGTCTCGGGGTTTATTTCATCGGGATTCGTTGACCGCCATATAACCTCGGACGAGCTTTTGCATTTGGATTTGGAGGTTCTCGATTTTAAGAGGCTGCCCGACGGCGTTATACTTGACTGCGACGCGTGGAGCCACGAGACTCATAGAGACGCGGGGTTTTGTGAAGTCATGTTCTCCTGCTCTGACGTGATCTGCTGCTGGAACGAATTCACGGGAGACGCGTGGTTCCAAAAATAAAAAAGAGGAATTATTATGTCTAAAGCGAAAGAGATGTTTTTGAAGATCCTGCCGATGCTTATTGTATTAGTGTCTATGGGATTATTTATGTTTGCTATCAAGTTTGTTATCGGGATCTTTTACGAGCCGAAGGATTCTGTTTATTCCAAAGAATTTGACGGGGAAAAATTCACCGTTATTCAATGCTATCAGAATCCGTCAAGTCACTATTACCTGCTGCCGGGGGATTTTGACTATGACCCGGGGCGTTACAAAAAAGTAGCCTCCGAGCACGATAAAATTCACATGGCGGATCAGCCGCTGGCTATCTTTACTCTCAACGAATCCCCTCTCAACATGGACAATACCACTGTGAAAACGCTGTTCTCGGGGGGCGGTATCAACGCTTATCAATTCGGGGAGTTTGTGATCTATCGGCTGGAGGGAGAATACGGAGTCTTCGCGCCGCTTCGCGAATATAAGGAGTCCGCAACCAAGCGAAAGAATGATCTTTATGTTGTTCGTCAGATGCTCAAAAACGAGCGGTATAAAGCCTTTGTTCTTCCAAGCTGGGAGGACGAGGAGGGGTTCCTCGAAAGACTGGAGCAGATCGAATGGCATCTTGATTCGGAATACAACGAGGATATATAACGGAGGATGTTATTAAATGAATTACCTTGACAGAATACGCAATTTCTGCATTATCGCGCATATTGATCACGGGAAATCCACGCTTGCGGACAGAATTCTCGAACAGACGGAGACGGTCGCTTTGCGCGATATGGAGGAGCAATTGCTCGACAACATGGATATCGAACGCGAGCGAGGCATTACCATAAAAGCGCGCGCAGTCCGTCTGAAATACAAGGCGGACGACGGCGAGGAATACATCTTCAATCTCATCGACACGCCCGGTCACGTCGATTTCAACTACGAGGTATCGCGGTCGCTGGTGGCGTGCGAAGGGGCGCTTCTCATTGTGGACGCTTCTCAGGGAATCGAGGCGCAGACGCTCGCCAACACCTATCTCGCCGTGGAAAACGATCTGGAGGTCGTTCCCGTAATAAACAAGATCGATCTTCCCTCCGCTCACCCGCAGGAGGTAAAGGATGAGATCGAGAACGTTATCGGTATCGAAGCGGCGGACGCTCCCGAGATCTCCGCGAAAATGGGCATCAACATTCACGCGGTAATGGAACAGATCGTCAAGGCTATTCCCGCGCCGAAGGGGGATTCGGACGCTCCGCTTAAGGCGCTTATCTTCGACAGCTACTATGACAGCTACAAGGGAGTTATCGTGTACGTCCGCGTTAAGGAAGGCTCGGTGAAGCCCGGCGACAAGATTCGCATGATGGCGAGCGGCGCGGAGTTCACTACCGTCGAGGTGGGCTATATGGGAGCGACGGAGCTTGTTCCCTGCGGAGAGCTTAAAGCTGGCGAGGTCGGATACATCGCGGCTTCCATTAAATCTATCGGCGACACCAAGGTCGGGGACACGGTCACAAATGCCGCGAGTCCCGCTGCCGAGCCGCTTGCCGGTTACCGCGAGGTCAATCCGATGGTGTTCAGCGGAATCTACCCTGCGGACGGCGCGAAATACGGCGATCTGCGGGACGCTCTCAACAAGCTCCAGCTGAACGACGCGTCGCTGTCGTTTGAGCCGGAAAGCTCGGTGGCTCTGGGCTTCGGGTTCCGCTGCGGATTTCTGGGGCTGCTTCACATGGAGATCATTCAGGAGCGTATCGAGCGGGAATACAACCTCGATATCATCACCACGGCGCCCTCTGTCGTCTACAAAATAGAAATGACGGACGGCTCGGTGAAAATGATCGACAATCCCACTAATTTCCCCGATACTACTCTTATCGCGCAAAGCAACGAGCCGATGGTGAACGCGCACGTCTACACTCCCTCGGACTATGTGGGGAATATTATGGAGCTTTGTCAGAACAGGCGCGGCACATTCAAGGATATGAAATATATTGATCAGAACCGCGTTGATCTGCACTATGAGCTGCCGCTGAACGAGATCGTTTACGACTTTTTCGACGCGTTGAAATCGCGCACCCGCGGCTATGCGAGCTATGACTACGAGCTGATGGGATTTGCTCCGTCGAAGCTCGTTAAACTGGATATTATGCTAAACGGCGAGGTCATCGACGCGCTGTCTTTCATCGTTCACACCGACAAGGCTTACGAGCGCGCACGCAAGATGGCGGAAAAGCTCAAGGAGCATATTCCGCGGCAGCTGTTTGAGGTTCCGATACAGGCGTGCGTGGGGGGAAAAATTATCGCACGCGAGACGATAAAGGCGCTTCGCAAGGACGTTTTGGCGAAGTGCTACGGCGGCGATATTACCCGTAAGAAAAAGCTCCTCGAAAAACAGAAGGAGGGCAAAAAGCGTATGCGCCAGTTCGGTACGGTGGAGGTGCCGCAGGAGGCGTTTATGTCTGTGCTGAAGCTGGACGAGGAATAAATAATTGAGAATGTATAATTGAGAATTGATAATTAAAACAGACTATGGCAGGACTTTATATACACGTTCCGTTTTGCCGAAAAAAATGCCCGTACTGCGATTTTTATTCGGTGGGGTATTCTCGGGAACAGGCGGAAAAATATGCCGACGCGGTTGTTCGTAATCTCGGTTTTTATGACGAGATTTTTGATACCGTGTATTTCGGCGGGGGCACTCCGATTCTTCTTTACGAGGAGATTCCGCGAATTCTTTCCGTGTGTAAATTCTCCGAAAACGCCGAGATCACAGTTGAATGCAACCCCTTGGAGATGGATCGGAAAACGCTTGAGGCGCTGCGCTCATCGGGGGTGAACAGGCTGTCTGTCGGGGTGCAGTCGCTGAATGACAGGGAGCTTGCCGCGCTTGGCAGAAGCCACAATTCCGAGCAGGCAAAGCGCGCAATTTTACTCGCGCGCGAGGTCGGGTTTTCGGATATCTCGGCGGATCTGATGCTTGCAATTCCGGGACAGGGGCGCGATTCTCTTTCAAAAACGATCGAACAGCTGTGCGGGCTTCCGATAACGCACGTTTCGGCGTATCTTTTGAAAATAGAACCGAACACGCTGTTCGGAAAAAAAACGCCCATACTCCCCGATGAGGACGAGACTGCCGCGCTTTATTTGCAGGCGGTGGGCGAGCTTTCGGAACGCGGATTCCTGCAATACGAGATCAGCAGCTTCGCAAAAAACGACGCGAAAAGCCGCCATAATCTCAAGTACTGGCGGCGTGAGGAATATCTCGGGATAGGCCCCGCGGCGCACTCGTTCTACAACGGAAAACGCTTTGCGGTCGGGAGGAATTTGCGCGAGTTTATTGAAAGTCCGCGGCAAATTGAAGTGATCACCGACGATTTTCCGAACGCTCTCGAGGAGGAGATAATGCTCGGACTGCGGCTGTCGGAGGGTATTCCGAAGCAGCTGTGGGAGCGGGTTCAAAGCGGTCTTAAATCCATTCCCAAAAAATATTACAGGCTTGAGGACGAGCGATTGTCTCTCACTCCCGAGGGGTTTTTGGTGTCGAATGAGATCATCTCGGTTTTATTGGGGAAATTGGAACAGGAGCATTTATGAACAGTCTTTGCGAAATGATCAAAAAGCAGGTTTCGGCGAATTTCACTAACCTTGAGACCGCAATCAAGACCTATGACCGAAACGCTGCCGTGTGCGGAGTTCCCGCCTGGAGATATGTTTATCACACTATCCATTCGGCGGACAAGTGGTTTTTTAATCCGTTTGTTTTTGAGGAACCGCCGTTCCACAAGGACGGTATGGACAATCCCGATAATCCGTGCTCAACCGAGCTTAGCGACGGGAAATTGCTCGAATATCTGAAAAGCGTCCGCGAAAAAACTTTTGATTATCTGGATTCTCTGACCGATGAAGAGCTGCACGAAAATCCC
This sequence comes from Oscillospiraceae bacterium, assembly GCA_022508965.1. Classification (GTDB taxonomy): domain Bacteria; phylum Bacillota; class Clostridia; order Oscillospirales; family Ruminococcaceae; genus CAG-115. The sequence goes on along the minus strand of JAFLUD010000041.1, from coordinate 5,839 downwards.
CGGAACTGCGAGTTTTCTCGAATGGAGCTTGTGCTGATGCAATTTCGGCACATCAGTCTTCACACGGGTATGCTTAACGGACAGACGATCGAACGCACGGGAAGATTTCCGATTTGCATAAGTCCGCATACCGCAGACAGGCTTAAAAACGGATTGTTTGAAGAATAAAAAAAATATCCCAACCGATTGCAGTTGGGATATTTTTTATTTTTTCTTGATGCACAGGAGGCTTCCCGCGAACCACAGCACTGCCGTTACGCAAATGAAAATCAGCACGAACACGTTTACTTCCTCGTGCCAGCGCAGTGCCAGCACCAGAAAATCCCCGAACAACGCGGTGAGGAACGGCAGCAGCGAGAATTCGCTTTCTCCGTTGCCGTCGTAAAAGTGCTTTAGCATTATCGTGAACAGAATAACCATTCCCGCGGATACGACGATCTCTATCGGAATAAACAAAAACGCCAGCTCGATATTCGTATGATACACCACGGGTATCGACATCGAATACGCCACAGTGTACGCGAACGACAGCCACTTTTTATCGGCGTTTTTGGAGAGCTTTACGTTTTCGATGGTGTGGATCGCCATTGAGATCAATATCATTCCGTAAGAAATAAACTGCATTACGGGGATAGAACCGTCGGTGTGTACCATTCCGCCTAAGAGCAATATTCCCGCGGCGATCGCGAGGTTTCCGAAAAGGCTGCCTTTGGGTTCCTTTTCTTCATCTTCGGGGTCGTTATGCCGTCTTGCGAGATCGGTGAATTTTACTACCGCAAATATGTATGCGCCGAATATTGCCAGAACAGTCAGCGCTATCATATAATAATCCAGCGCGTCAAGGCTTGAGACGTCGCCCGACAGGCACACCGCGAGGCTTATTATTCTCTCGACCGTGAGTATCAGAAAATACAGCGCTAAAAACAACAGCTTCAGCGTGCTTGCAACCTTCTTCTTTTCCACTATGATCACCACTCTTTGCCTTTATACGGCTATGTACTCGCCCGCTGTGTTTACGGGCGCGACGTTTAGGATATAATCTCTTTCGGCTATAAGACCTTTGCTTTCGAGGTGTTTTTTTGTGCAGCCTGCCGCGGTCTCGGGGGAATTGTTCTCCTGCGATAAATGCCCGAGGATCAGGCTGCGCGTTCCGCTTTTTACGAGCTTTTCGGCGAACGCCGCGCAGTCCGCGTTTGACAGATGCCCGTGCTCGCTTAGAATTCTTCTCTTTAATTCCGCGGGGTAATTGGGATTTTTGCGGAGCATTTCTTCATCGTAATTGCTCTCTAACAACACCGTTCGGCAGCCTAAAAGCGCTTTTTCCGCTTCGGCGGTTACAACGCCCGTGTCGGTGCAGACGCCGAAGAGTTCCTCACCGAAACGGATCTTATAACCAACGGCATCCGCTGCGTCGTGTGATATCTTAAAGCAGCCTACCTCGAACGCCGCGCTCTTATAGCCGCCGCGCGGATCGTATATCTGCGCGCTTTCGGGGAGCTTGCCGTTCTCCTTTAAATAACCGGCGGTTTTCGGCGTCGCGAAAACCGGTATCTTTGTGTGTTTTATGAGCTGTTCGAGAGCCTTGATGTGGTCGATGTGCTCGTGCGTTATGAACACCGCCTCTATTCCGGAAAGGCTAGTGTCGATAAGCTCCAGCGCGTTTTTGAGCGCACGAAACGAACAACCCGCGTCCACAAGAATCCCGTGACCGCGGGTACCGATAAACGTTGAATTGCCGCTGCTCGATGAGCAAATTGGATATATTCTAGCCATTTATATCGCCTTTTTTTGAGAAACCTCGTTGTTGGGGTCCGGCTCGCTTGCCTTTACGATGTTCGCGCCAAGCGACTTGAGCTTGATCTCCATATTCTCGTAGCCGCGCTCGACGTGGAATATGTCGTAGATCTCGGAGGTCCCCTCTGCGCTGAGTGCTGCGATTATCAGCGCCGCGCCCGCTCTGAGGTCGGTTGCCTTTACGGGGGCGCACTTGAGCTGATCTACTCCCTCAATTACCGCAACTCTGCCTTCGACCGAGATATTCGCGCCCATTCTGCGAAGCTCGTCAACATAACGGAAGCGATTGTCGAAGATGCTCTCCGTTACCATGGACGTTCCTCTCGCGCAGGTGAGCACCGCTGCCATCTGCGGCTGCATATCCGTCGGGAAGCCGGGGTGGGGCTGAGTTTTGATGGTGGTTCCCACATAATTATCACCGCCGATAACGCGCACGGCATCGTCATACTGCTCTACCTGAACGCCTATCTTCAACAGCTTGTTTGTGATCGGCTCGAGGTGCTTGGGAATTACGTTTTTGATAAGCAGGTTTCCGCGGGTTGCCGCAGCGGCAGCCATGAACGTTCCCGCTTCGATCTGATCGGGGATAACGCTGTAGGTGGTGCCGTGGAGCTCCTTTACTCCGCGGATCTTGATAACATCGGTACCCGCGCCTATGATGTCCGCGCCCATGGAGTTTAAGCAGTTTGCAAGATCCACGACGTGCGGCTCTTTCGCAGCGTTTTCGATTATTGTAAGTCCCTCTGCCTTTACCGCCGCCATGATCCCGTTTATGGTAGCGCCTACGGAATTCTTATCAAAGAATATCTGGTTTCCGATGAGCTTATCGGCGCGGAGGTTTATCATGCCCTTGTCAAGCTCGCACTGCGCGCCCAATGCCGAAAAGCACTTCAAGTGCTGATCTATCGGACGGTCGCCGAGATTGCAGCCTCCGGGCATCGAAACGTGCGCGGAGTGGAATCTTCCCAAAAGCGTTCCCAGGAAATAGGTCGTAGCGCGCATGAGCTTCGCCTTTTCATACGGGATGGGCATATTCTGGAGCGGACGGGTATCTATCTCGACCGTCGTCTTATTTATCATGCGGATCTTTGCGCCCATTTCGGACATGATCTGAAGAGTTATCGTAACGTCGCTGATGCTCGGGATATTCTCAATTACACAAGGCTCGTCGGAAAGAATGGTCGCGGGAAGAATAGCCACAACGGCATTCTTGGCGCCGCTTACAACTACCTCTCCCGAGAGCTTTCCGCCGCCCTTAACAATATACTTTTCCAAAAAAACACTTCCCCCTGTTCCCCGAAAGGAACATGATTTTATTTTTTATATGTATATATCAAGAAAATTAGTAGTTAAAACATATAGTGCGCATACTCACACTTTTATATTATAGCATACTTCCCGTCATTTTTAAAGGGGCAAAACAAAAAAAATCCCGACTTTGGCGTTTTTTGTAATATTTCACTAAAATAATGCACATTTTTGTGCTTTTTTACGATATGTTGTATAAGACTTCACGAGCTTACTCAATCCACTGAATTAGTATTGTCAAAAAATCGTTTTTTTAAACCTTGACAAATGCTGAAAAATGTGATTTAATTATAATGTATGGTAAAAACATTTAATAAGGAGAATAGTTATGGCGAAATTAAACGAAAATTTCTTCAAACTGAAGAAGAATTATCTCTTTATCGAGATCGCAAAGCGCATCAAGGCTTACTCGGAGGAGAATCCCGAGGAGGCTAAAAAGCTCATCAGAATGGGGATCGGCGACGTTACTCGACCGCTGGCTCCGGTTGTTGTGGAGGCGATGAAAAAGGCTTCCGACGAGATGGCTGTGCGCGAGACCTTCCGCGGATATGAGGATTCAGGCGCGGGGTATGATTTCCTGCGCGAGGCTGTCTCTAAGTACTATAAGAGCTTCGGCGCGGAGGTCGACGCTTCGGAGATACGCATTTCCGACGGCGCTAAGAGCGACTGCGGAAACATCATCGACATCTTCGGCGCAGGCAACACCGTGCTGGTTACCGACCCCGCGTACCCCGTCTACGTCGATTCCAACATTATGAACGGAAACGATGTTATCTTCGCGGATTCTACCGAGGAAAACGGATTTGCGGCTATGCCCGACAATAGCGTTAAGGCTGACCTTATCTACCTGTGTTCTCCGAACAATCCGACAGGCTCGGTCTACACCTCCGAGCAGCTTAAGGAATGGGTGGACTACGCGCTCTCCAACAATGCGGTTATCATCTACGACGCGGCTTATGAGGCGTTTATTACCGAGGACAACGTTCCGCGCTCGATCTACTGCATCGACGGCGCGAAAAAGTGCGCTATCGAGATCTGCTCGCTGTCAAAGACCGCGGGATTTACGGGAACGCGCTGCGGATACACGGTCGTTCCAAACGATCTGATCCAGAAGGACAGCGCGGGCAACGACGTTAAGCTCGCCGAGATCTGGGCGCGCCGCCAAGGGAGCAAGTTCAACGGCGTTTCCTATCCCGTTCAGCGCGGCGCGGAGGCCGTGTTCTCCGACGAGGGACAGAAGCAGTGCCGCGAGAACATCGCGTACTATCAGGAGAACGCGCGCGTTATCGCGGCGACCTGCGACGAGCTGGGCATTAAATACACGGGCGGCGTGAATTCCCCGTATATATGGCTGAAATGTCCGAACGGCATGGGAAGCTGGGATTTCTTCGATATGCTGCTTACGAAAATTCAGGTGGTCGGGACCCCCGGCGCGGGCTTCGGAAAGAACGGCGACGGCTGGTTCAGGCTTACGGCGTTCGGTACTCACGAGGCTACTAAGGAGGCTATGGAGAGGCTGAAAACGCTTCTGAAATAAAACTTTTTTGGGATATTCCCTACATAAACTAAAAGCACCGCAAACAGAAGTTTACGGTGCTTTTTAAATCAAAACGCAATAAACCGGGATTCCAAAGGGACGAGTCCCTTTGGCACAGCTTTACAAAACAGCTTTGCTGTTTTGTAAAGCGCAATGGCACTCACGCGCCGTTTCACGCCGTGCGAGCGCTCATTGCTAGCTCCGGGACTTCGTTCCTACGGGGGTATGGGGGCGGAGCCCCCGCAACTTGAAATTACTTGACTACGCGAACTCCTACAACGTTCGCTACTTCCTTGAGCTTTGCTTCGATGCCGGTCGGGTCGCCGGAAATGTCAAGGCAGGTGTAGGCGTATTCCTTCTTGGACTTGCTCTGCATATTCTCGATGTTCAAGCCCGCCGCGGAAATGGGTGCGGTGATGCTGTTGATCACGCCCTCTACGTTCTTGTGGATAACGCAGATCTTCGCGCTTCCGGTGATCGCCATTTCCATATTGGGGAGATTTACGGAGTTCTTGATATTTCCGTTTTCGATGTAATCGGCAACCTCCTGCACCGCCATAACAGCGCAGTTGTCCTCGCTTTCGGGAGTGGACGCGCCGAGGTGCGGCAGAGCTATTACGTTCTCTACGCCGATAAGTCCGTCGGTCGCGAAGTCGGTGACATAGCAAGCCATTCCGCCGTTTGCGAGAGCGTCGAGCACCGCCTTTTCCTCAACCAGAGCGTCACGCGAGAAGTTGAGCAGGCGCACGTTCTTCTTCATCTGAGCGATGGATTCGGCGTTAATCATGCCCTTGGTCTCGGGCATGAGCGGAACGTGCAGGCTGATGTAATCGCAGTTCTCGAAAATTTCTTTATTGGACTTTACATAGCGTACCTTGCCGGAGAGCTTGAGCGCGTTGTCTACGGACAGGAACGGATCGGCTCCGTATACCTCCATTCCGAGAGCGGCAGCGGCGTTTGCAACCAGCACGCCGATTGCTCCAAGACCGATAACGCCGAGCTTTTTGCCCATGATCTCGGGGCCTGTGAACTGGCTCTTGCCCTTTTCAACCAGCTTTCCTACCTCGTCGCCCTTGCCCTTGAGAGTCTTTATCCACTCGGTGGAGGGAACAATCTTTCTGGAAGCCAGCAGCAGTCCGCAGATCACAAGCTCCTTAACGGCGTTTGCGTTCGCGCCGGGGGTGTTGAACACTACTATTC
>JAFLUD010000040.1 GCA_022508965.1 Oscillospiraceae bacterium | reverse complement strand
CGGTGGATTTCTTGGTGTTGATGCTCTGTGCGCGCGCCATATTGCTGTTGCAGCCGGTAGCGCGGATAGTAAAGCCGTATTCCGTTCCGAAGAACCAGTAAAGCACCGCGATGATAAGCGCCACAGCAAGCAGACACTTGCCCATCTCCAGCGCGTATATCCCGAAGCCCTGAGAAACGGCAACTCGCCTTGACGACAGCCACAGCGGGAAGTTATCCACGCTTATCGACTTGTTCGAGCCGCCGAGAATAGTAAGGTTCACGGAATACAAAGCGATCTGCGTTAGTATACCCGCAAGGATCCCCGGTATACCAAGCAGCGTGTTCAAAAGCCCCGTAATAAGCCCCGCAAGACAGCCCGCCGCCAGCGCGCAAAGCAGCGCCGCCCACACGGGAACGCCGTTTGTGATAAGAACGATAGCGACAGCGCCGCCCGTTCCGATAGAACCGTCGACGCTAAGGTCGGGGAAGTCCAGAATTTTATAGGTGATATATACGCCAATTGCCATAATTCCCCAGATAAGCCCCTGCGAGACGTTTCCGGGGAGCGCGTTTGCAAACGTATTAAGCGCGTTTAACATGATCAAAACTCCAGTCGAAAATCAGTGCAACACCCCACAAAGACCGCCCTTCAGCCTTTGTGCGGTGTTGCCTTAAATCAACGGGGAACGGAACACCGCTCCCCGCCGTTTTTATGTTTGTTGTAATAATTACGCGATCGCAGTATATCCGTCGGGAACCTTAACGTTAAGCTGATCGCAGATTTCCTTATTGTACATCTTGGTGGTAGCGGAATAACCAACATCCATTTTTCCGGGATCCTTGCCGTTTACGAGGATCTCGTAAGCCATCTCGCCTGCCGCGCGGCCCATGCTCTCGTAGGAGATGGAAAGCGTAACGGTGCCGCAGCCCTTGCAGATACCCTCTTCAGCCGCAACAACGGGAACACCCGCGGGAACAACAACGTTCTTAACGGTCTCCGCAGCGTTAGCGAAGGTATTGTCGGTAGGAATGTAGAGAACGTCGCAGCCGTCGCCGATAGCAGCCTGAGTCTGCTGCTGGATCTCGTTGGAATCGGTAACGGTGTAAGCGCCGTACTGAATTCCGTCCTTCTGAAGCTCGGCGATCATAACGTCCGCCTGATACTTGGAGTTAGGCTCCGCAGAGCAGTAGAGGATCCCGACCTTCTTAACGTCGGGGAATATCTCGAGTATCATATCCTCCTGCTGATCAATGGGAGCGAGGTCGGAAGCGCCGGTGATGTTCTTGCCGGTCCAGCCTTCGCCGAGAGCCACGTCATAGGAAGTAATAGAGGTTCCTACAACGGGGATAACGTTGGTTGCGGAAACCGCCGCCGCCAGAGCGGGAGTAGCGTTAGCCATGATAAGGTCAACGTTGGAAGAAACGAAGTTGTTTACGATAGTAGCGCAAGTAGCGGAATCGCCGTTAGCGTTCTGCTCGATGATCTCAACGTCGTCGCCGAGCTTCTCCTTGAGAACGTCGGTAAAGCCCTTGGTCGCGAGGTCAAGCGCGGGGTGCTGGATAAGCTGGCAAACGCCAACCTTGTACTTCTTCGAGCTGTTACAGCCTGTCATCATGCCCACAGTGCCGAGCATAGCCACAGACAGAACCGCAGCTGTGATTTTCTTAAGATTCATGATCTTTTTCTCCTTGCTGTTCTAAAGTTTAAGAATTTAAGAGTTTAACGGATAAAATCGCTAAACCACGATATCAATTATATCATATTTAAAAAGAAAAGACAATGCCTTTTCCCATAAAACGAAAATTATCGGCTGTTTTTTGTGAAAACTGCAACAATTTTTTGGGAATTTCACCGCAAAAAATTGCAGATTTTGCACAAACCCCACAAAAGCCCCTGTTAAAATTCGCCAAAAAAATATTTTGCCGCGGCGGAAAGTTTGTAGAAAAAAGGGCTTGAATGTATATGAAAATATATTATAGAATAATATTGACGGGAATTTTTCCCCGCAAAAAACCGAAAGGACGAAAATCAATGAAGAAGATACCGGCGATTTTAATGTGCGCGGTCATGGCAATGACAATAACCGCGTGCAGCAACGACAACGAAATACCATATTCCAAGGATAAGGACAAGGAATCAAGCACCGTCTCCGATAACAGCAGCAACTCCAACGAAAACAGCAGCAATTCCGATGACGGCGGCAGCTCGGACAGCATCACCCCGGATTCGGACAGCAGCGTTCCCGAGATGCCTGCGGCTGCCGAATCGGATTTTCAATTTACGGACTACAAAGACGGAGTACAAATTTTATCCTATTCCGGCGGCGGGATCGGCGATGTCGTGATCCCCAAAACGCTCGGTGGAAAGTCTGTGGTCTCGATTGGAGAAAATGTCTTTGCTCACAGGAACGGTATTACAAGCATAACAATCCCCGACGGCGTAACCGAAATTTGCGGGTATGCTTTCGCCTATATCGGCACTCTTAAAGCCATAACAATCCCCGACAGTGTGAACACAATTGGTGACGCTGCTTTCTATAACTGCGTAGACCTTGTAACCATAGCAATTCCCGACAGTGTAACTTCAATTGGAGAGGGCTGCTTCTTTGAATGCGCTAGACTTACAAACGTACATATCGGAAACAGCGTTGCCTCAATTGGCGCAGTTGCATTCAGAAACTGCAATGAACTTGTAAACATAAATATCCCCAACAGCGTTACCTCAATTGGCAAAGGTGCTTTTATGGGCTGCGGCAGCCTTGTAAACATTGATATTCCCAATGGCGTTACCTCAATTGGCGAAGGTGCTTTCATTGGTTGCAGCCTTACAAGCATAGATATTCCCGATAGCGTTACCTCGATTGGCAATCAAGCTTTTGCAAGTATCTTTAGCCTTACAAACATAAATATCGGCAGCGGTGTTACCTCAATTGGTGCGGGCATGGATGAGGGTGCTTTCGAATGGAGCTATAACATCCAAGCCACCTACAAAGGCAAAACCTACGACTACGCCCACATTAACGACCTCTACAAAGAGATCAACGGCAACTAACAAAAAAACGGTGAGCACCAACTCACCGTTTAATTTTTGCAGTCGAGAGAGGATCACTCCTCGTCGTCGGTCTCCTCGGCGGGAGCCTCAACGACCTTCTCGGGCAGCTTCGCGCCGCACTTCGGGCAATACAGATTCTCGTTCTTGCTCTTAGCGCCGCACTTCGGGCAGGTAACCTGATTTCTCAGCTCGTCGAACTGCTTGTCGATCTCCGCGAGCTGAGCGTAGCAATCGTCCATAGCCGCGATAGCCTCGTCGAACGCCTCGTTGTCCTTTTCGCCGGACTTAGCCATCTGATAGATAAGCTCGCCGAGCTTCTCATAACCGTTTCTGATCTCGCTGTTAAGCTGAGATTCCTTCATCTTCAGCTTAGAGAAACGAACCGCCTCATCGGTCTTTTTTCCGGCAGTGGAAACCACATTTTTACCCGTGCTGATAACATTATCCAAAAAACTCATCTGAAAAAACTCCTTTCAAGCAATAACCGAGGAAAAAATCCCCTGAAAACATTGTATCACATCTTTGAGATTTTTGCAAGAGAAAAATGAAAATATTTGAGAGAATTGCCGAAAGTTTTCCAGAATTTCCCTCGGCAAATTGCCCAAAAACATTCAATAATCCCGGCGATTGCTGTTTAAAACAAAGAAAATAGTAACAATTTTGAAATAATTCGATTGAAAAATATTACAATGCTGTCATAATTATTGACTTTTTGCGCGTTTTGGTGTATAGTAATAAAGTATATAAGTATGTTTTGGAATGAAAATATAATTGTTGGAGTGAAATAATTCCTATGCTTAAAGAAACCTCACTTTGTATGGGCTGCATGAACGACAAGACCTACGACGGACCCTGCAAGCTCTGCGGGTACAGCGACCTTGATCCCTGCATACCCACATATCTGACGCCGAAGACATTTTTAAACGAGCGTTACATTATCGGACGGCTGCTCTCCTACAACGGAGAGGGCGCCATTTACATCGGCTACGACACCGTGACCGGAACAAAGGTCACGGTAAAGGAGTTTATGCCCGACACGCTCTGCACGCGCAAAAAGGGCGAGACGGAGGTAGTTGTAAACGCCAACAACAGCCCGCTTTACAAGACCTATATGTCCGAGTTTGCCGACCTCAACCGTTCTCTGATGAAGCTGCGCGGAATGGCGCACATTCAGGCGGTGCTGGACGTGTTCTACGCAAACAACACCTGCTATGCCGTGTTGGAATTCATCAGCGGCATATCGCTTAAGACCTACCTCGCAAATTCCTCCGGCGGTCTTATGTGGGAACAGGTAAAGGAGCTTTTCCCGCCGATACTTACGACGATATCGCTGGTTCACGCGGCGGGAATAATCCACCGCGGAATTTCGCCGCAGACGATTTTCGTAACCGATAAAATGGAACTCAAGCTCGCGGGCTTTTGTATCTCCGCGGCACGCACCACCAACACAGAGATAGCCTGCGAGATATTCAGCGGCTATGCCGCGCCCGAACAATATTCCAACGAGCTGAACGGCACATGGACGGACGTTTACGGGATCTCCGCAACATTGTACAAGGTGCTCACCGGTGCAAACCCCACCGAAGCGATCGCGAGAACCGGCGGAGCAATGCTCGAGCCGATGATGGTCAACCGAAACGTTCCTCAAAACGTTTCCAAGGTCATCATGGCGGGGATGAGGCTGTCCAACGATTCGCGCATCCGCACCATAACCGAGTTTGTGGATAAGCTGTTCGCGCCGCCGAGATATGTTCCGCAAAACGGAGCAGTCCGCGCCGAAAACGGAATGCCCGTTTCCAAAAGAGAACAGCAAAGACTCCGCAAGCAGCAAAAAGAGCGCTTGAAATTCCTTTCCGTGCTTGTCCTCGCGGGAGCCGTGCTTATTACGTTCGCGATAGCGTTCGCGCTTACTCTTTCGGGAGCCTGCGCGCCGAAAACACCGATCGAAAGCGACAGCAGCACAAGCACCACATCGAGTACCAACAGCTTCAGCAGCTATACCCCCTCCTACGAGTCGATCGACGACGGCAGCTACTCCGAGCCTCAGCAGGTAGTTGATACAATAATCGTCCCCGATTTCAGGGAGAACTATAAGTACGACAACGCCGTTGCAATGGCGCAGGATCGCTTCACGCTGGTTCCGACGTACGAGTATAACGACAAGTATGTTTCGGGACTGATCTTCGAGCAGTCGATAGAGCCGGGAACAGCCGTTCCCAAGGGCACCGAGATCAAGGTAAAGGTAAGCAAGGGCAGCAGCGTAGTTCCGCTTCCCGAGTACCTCATGCTGACGCAGGAAGACTATGTCGAAGAGCTTGCCAAGCTCAATATCAAATACTCCGTAAAGACCGAGAAGAACAACGAGTTTATGGAGGGCTATGTTGTGCGCTGCAGCAAAGAGCCTGGCGATCCCGTCGACGTCGAGCACGGTGAAACGATCATCGTCTATGTCGCGGAGCATTACGTTCCCGAGCCTGATCCCGATGTCGGAGGAATCTCGGGCGGCGAGGACTCGGAGGTATAAAATGGACTTAAGTGAAATTCGCGGGAAAATAGACGCGCTTGATACCGAGATACTGGATCTGTTTATCGAGCGCATGAACCTCACCACCGACGTCGCGCGTTACAAAGCCGAAAACAACATGGTCGTATTCCAAAGCGACCGCGAGAAAAGCATCATAAAAAGCGTCAAGGAAAATTCCCCCGACGAGCTGAAAAAAAGCGCGGCGTTTTTGTTTATGAATATCATGGATATCTCCAAGGTATCGCAGATAAACGCAATCACTCCCGATTTCGAGATCGCGTTCGCCGACAAGGCAAAGCAGCGCCCGTCCGTAGCGGTGCAGGGAATAGAGGGCGCGTACGGACACACCGCCGCAAAGCAGCTGTTCCAAAACGGAAGCATCAGCTTTTACGCGGCATTTTACGAGGTGTTTGAAGCTGTAGAGAACGGCGATGTCGATTACGGAATAATACCCGTGGAAAACAGCACCGCCGGCGAGGTCACCACGAATATGGAGCTGCTCGAGCGGCATAACGTTTATATATGCGACACCACCACCGTGGAATGCGCGCACGTCCTGGCTGCGAAAAAGGGCGTCCGCGAGGAAGATATCAAAATGATCTTCGGTCACGAGCAGGCGATCCGCCAGTGCGAGGACTACATCACAAGCCGCGGCGGCCTCACGGTAATTCCCTATCACAACAACGCCGCCGCCGCAAAAATGGTAGCCGAAAACCCCAGCAATGAGCTTGGTTGTATCTGCTCGGAGGAATGTGCCGAGATGCACGGACTTGGAATCGTCCGCAAGTCGATAGCCACCGACCCCGACAACAGCACCCGATTTATATGCATATCAAAGAACGTCGAGGTCTACGACGGCGCGGATACCGTTGCGGTCTCGCTGTCGATTCCGAATATCTCGGGAGCATTGTACAGACTGCTCACGAAATTCGCGGTAAACGGATTTTCCATGACGAAGATCCAGTCCAAGCCGCTTCCGACCGAGGTCAAAAAACACTTCCCCGACGACTATATGTTCTACATCGAGTTTACGGGGAGCCTTCGTGATACAAGAGTCCGCAAGCTGCTTAAGAACTTCGAAGACGAGCTGAATTTCTTCAAATTCCACGGCAATTTCAAGTAAAGGATCTTTTGAATTATGGTATCCGTAATAATTGTCGCGGCAGGCGCCTCCACCCGCATGGAGGGTATCAACAAACAGCTTGAAAAGCTCAGAGACACCCCCGTGTTCGTGATGAGCGCGCTGAAATACGAGCGTTCCGAGCGGGTCGGTGAAATAATCATCGCCGCCCCCGAGGGTGAAGAATCGCATTATGAAACGCTGGCTCGCAGCTTCGGAGTGACAAAACTCGCGGCGGTAACAGCCGGCGGAGAAACGCGCTTTAAGTCGGTGAAAAACGCCCTTGCGAGAGTTTCCGAAAACGCGGAATATATAGCGATCCACGACGGCGCGCGCCCGCTTATCGAGACCGAGGATATCGAGCGTGTAATTGCCGACGCCGAGAAATACAACGCCGCGATAGCCGCAGCTCCCGTAACCGACACGATAAAAAAGATCGCCGAAAACGGCTTTGTCGGGGAAACGGTCCCCCGCGCGAAGCTGTACGCCGCGCAAACTCCGCAGGTGTTCAAAAAAGAGCTGTATATTTCCTGCATTGAAAAGCTCGGCAAATCCGCCGAAAGCGTCACCGACGACAGCAGCATTCTCGAGCTTTGCGGAGAACGCGTGAAGATAACCGAAATAAAGTGCGCAAACCCTAAGATAACGCGCCCCGACGATCTTGTCGCGGCGTCGGCAATATACGATAAAAGAACGGTGAATAAGATATGAGAATAGGTCACGGCTATGACGTTCACAGGCTGATCGAAGGCAGACGGCTGGTGCTGTGCGGCGAGGAGATCCCGTATGAAATGGGCTTGCTCGGGCATTCCGACGCGGACGTCGCCGTTCACGCGTTGATGGACGCGCTCCTGGGAGCCATGGCTCTCGGTGACATCGGCAAGCTGTTCCCCGACAGTGACGAGAAATTTAAAAACGCCGACAGTATGCTGCTGCTAAGCGAGGTCATCAAGCTTATGCGAAAGAACGGTTTTGAGCTTGGGAACGCCGACATCACGATAATCGCCGAGCGCCCGAAGCTGTCGCCGTATATTCCAAAAATGCGCGAGAATCTAAGCGCCGCGTTTTCCTGTGAGAACTCGCGTATATCCGTCAAAGCAACCACCGAAGAGGGCTTGGGTCTGGCGGGGGAGGGGATCGCCGCCCACGCGGTAGTGCTGCTCGAACAAAGAATACAAAAGCTCCGCCTCTGATTAATTCATTGGCGGATTTTTTGGGGGAAAGCCCGTTCCAGAAAAAAATATAAACCGTCTCATTGCATGGCTGTTGATTTGAGTGTCAATGCGTATCGAGCCGTCGTAACTCCCTGCCATGATATCATCTCCTTTTATTCTTGGCATAAAAAAGCACCCGTTTCCGAGTGCTTTTTTTATTATATATTAATAACCTGTCGGCAGACATAAAGTCAAGTGCTTTTTGAAAGTTTGCAACATCTCACAAAATAAGCGCCTTATTTTTGTGCAAGGCGCTTTATAAATTTCTTTAAGAATACTATGAAGCCTTTTCAAATTTCTCCATAACATCCATGCCTGGGTCCGACCATACTTTTTTATTTTCGATTCCGTCTCTTAAATACCAAAAATGCGACATAATAACAGCCCCGTCATCATAGCGATAAATAACTACGCCTTCCGTTAACCCCTTTTCAATCATATCAGACAGATTGTATGTATCTTCAAATGATTTCATAAACTGGGCAATTAATTGAGACGGCAGCGTCCTTTTGAAGGTAATAACGATTTTTTCGGTTAATTCGAAATTCTCATCAAAAAGTACTGCTTCGACAGTTGTTCCCGTGATTTCCAATTCATAACCGTCAGAAAGATGTACAGTAGACTGTGGTCTTCCCAACATCCATGTGCTTATATCCAAACAGTAGTCCAAGCTTGAATGGTTGTTTTTAAGATCGTTTATCTCCTGCTCCAACTCGGTTTTTTCGGATTCAAGAGAATTGATTTCTTTGGTCAGTGAATTTTTTGTACCTAAAAGGTCAGAATTATCGGATTTTAATTGGGAATTCTCCTCAACCAAAGCATCATATTCCTCTTGAGAAACGCCGGAGGAGCACCCCGCCGCCAAAACCACAGCCAAACACAGCAAAACCGCAAAAATTTTCTTCATAGAAAATCCTCCTAAATTTTTCCTCTATTATACACTAAATTCTTGCAATTGTCAACAGCCTAATTTACTCTCAAATTCGGTGATCGTTGCCTTTTCCGCGTCGGATAGCTGCGGTTTGATACGATATCGAGCCTGAAGCTCCGCGTATTTTCGTTGCTGATCGCCGCTGAGCTTAGACAGATCCATCGCACGGATTCCCTCACAGAGAGTGAGCAGCCGCCCACGTCTCCCAGCATCGCGAGGAACGCGAACCAGTGCAGTCGCTCGCGCGTTCCTTACGGGAAATTGACAACTGTAGGAAAGATCCGCGAATACTTTGCGAAAACAAACGGAGCCGATTTTACAGAGCCCATTACGGCAGGGGTATTTGTGTCGATTGCGGCATGGGCAAGCTATCAGCGCAGCGGCGATGAAACGCCGTGGTGGAGGACGCTCAAAGCAAACGGCGAGTTAAACCCCAAGTATCCCGGCGGCATAGAAGCGCAGAAAGAAAAGCTGGAAGCCGAAGGTCACGTTATCATTCAAAAAGGGAGAACAAATATCAAATACTTTGTAAAGGATTATGAGAACTCCCTCTTTGAATTGAACTGAAATAATCAAGCTGCTCCCGAGCACGGAGCAGCTTTTGTATCTTTTTTATAAGTAGTCTTAAAATAAGCTCCCTTTTTTCGACAGATCCCACCAAAAGCTCCTCCCCCGAAATACTCAAAACACAGAAAATCCCCGATTGCTATCGCATTTTTGAAAAATTGGAAAAATTTTCTAAAAATTTCCAAAAACCTATTGCAATTATTTCCATAATATGGTAAAATAAAATCACACCAAAGGACAAGCACCAAAAACAATGACGAATTAAACAACGGAGGAGATCAAAATGAACAACCAGATCAAAGTACTTATCGGAAACGACACCGCCGATTGCGGAATGGCGTGGGCAGGTGCGCTGAAGAACGCGGGAATGTACGCAGTAACGCGCCGCTGCGACGGAAATTCGGTGTTGAATTCCATAAAATCTGAGACGCCTGACGCGGCGGTTTTAGAGGCGAAGATGCCGTTCTGCGACGCGATCGAGGTGATCCGCAAATTAAAGGTGGAAAAGAAATACGTTCCAAACGTCATCATCGTTTCCAACACCGCCGATCCCGCGCTGGAACGCGAAGCCGCGTCGCTGGGAGCGGCTTTCACGCTAAAGCCCGTCGATCCGCAGTTCCTTGTAAATAAGATAAACCAGATGTGCGGCGTAGCGCGCGAGACTCCCGACGCTCCCGACGACACCGATCTTGAGTGCGCTGTCACCGAGATAATCCATCAGGTGGGGATCCCCGCGCACATAAAGGGCTATCATTATCTGAGGACCGCGATCATGCTCTCGGTAAACAACGACGAGATGATAAACTGTATCACCAAGCTGCTTTACCCGACCGTCGCCAAGCAGTATCAGACCACCTCCTCGCGCGTCGAGCGTGCTATCCGCCACGCCATTGAGATCGCGTGGGACAGAGGCGACATAGACGTTCTCACCAACATCTTCAGCTACACCGTCCACACGTCTAAGGGAAAGCCCACCAACTCCGAATTCATCGCGCTGATAGCTGATCATCTGCGCTTAAAGTTCAAGCAAAAAGCAAACCGCGGCGCTCTTGCGGCAGCGTACAGATAATTTTTTTGGGAATCCCCGATCAACAAAAAAAGAAAAGCAGCGCCCCTTAAGGAAGGTGCGATGTAGAAGTATCGTACCATTCGAGCATCTACCTTTGGCAATGTTCCGCGTACGGAACGGAAAACCAAAGGCGGCTCGCCTTTGGACGCTGTTTTTGTGGGAATAAAATGTATCAGATTTTTATGTACTGCACGCCCAAAGCCTTAAGCCTGCTTCTCATTTTTTGGACCTTCTCATCCGAAAACCGCCTGCCGATGCAGTTTTCGAGCATAACGACCTTCACGCCCGTTTTCGCGGCGCCCTTAGCGGTAGCCCCCACGCAGCCGCACTCGTCCAAGCCGCACAGAACGACCTCCGAATAACCCTGTTTTTGCATAAACTCCCGAAACGCTTTTGAAGAATAAGAATCCGGCAGATTCTTCTCGAAATACAAGTCCGAAACGACATTGAGCTTTCCGAAAAGCTCCGCCCCCTCGGTCCCCTTTATCGAGAAACCGATGATCCATTTGTTTGTAATAAGGTTTGGGAACATCTGCGCGATATAGATGATATCATAACCGTTCTTCCGATATTCGGAGATAGCGTTGTTAACGGAATCCACAAGCTCCTCCGTATCATAAGAGAATTTCGGCATCCGCTTTTCCCACAGATAATCGTTTTGCATATCGATCACAACCAATGCTTTTTTCTCGGACATAAGAACCCTCCTTGTCATTCAAACAAATACCTCATCTTCTCCATAAATTCTTCCTCGTAGATTTTCGGATAATACCCGAAAACCAGGTCGAAAAACTGGCTGTCCGAAAGCGCCGAAAACTCCCCGAAGATATACGGCGGATAGCTGTCCATAGCGCTGCACATGGATTTCACCTTGTCAAACTCCCCCTTGACCGCCTTCGAGCAGATAAGGTCGTTCGCGTAAATAATAGCGGGAATATGCTTTTTCGCAAGCGCAATATCAAAGTCGGGCGCGGGATAAGTTTTCCCGAAGAACAGCTTTACGTTATTGTAGAATTCTCTGTTCGAGGATCTTATTTCTCGCTTGAATTTCCCAAGCAGCTTTGAAACGGGAGCCTTCTCGTCCTCGGCGTGCGAAAGGATCGCCGAAAAGCTGTCCAGAAGTGCGACGAGATTGTCTATATGTTCTCCGTTTTTAACGGCGGAGTAGGCTTGCCTTGAGATCAACAGCACTCTCCCGAGCGCGCTTTTTTCGGAAATAAACATATTCCGCCCCCGATTTATCCGATTATCGAAAAACCCCCGATCCGCACCGGAACGGGGGTTTGCCTGTTATGTTATCATTCCTCCGGAACAAGCACCGAGTAGTTGCCCTCGTCGCGCTTGTAAACGACGTTCAAAACGTTCGTCTCGGCGTTTCTGAACAGGAAGAACTTATGGTCGAGCAGATTCATCTGCAAGATAGCCTCATCGACAGACATCGGACGCAGCTCAAACTTCTTATAGCGGATAACCTCGTAATTGGTTTCCTCCGGCTCGTCCGCAAGACCCGTAAAAGCGCCTGCTCTCAGCTTCTTTTCGATCTTGGTCTTCTGCTTTCTGATCTGGCGGATTATGCGGTCAACGGTGACGTCCAGCGCGTCGTTTTTATCCTTTGCCTCTTCCTGTGCGCGGTAGTAGATACCGTTGTATTTAACGGTAAGCTCGAGAACGATCATATCGCGGCGTTCTTCCAGAGTGATCTTAGCCTCCGCCTCATCGGGGAAGAATCTGTCCAGCTTAGCGCTCAGCTTCTGCTCTGCATAGTCGGTGAACGACTGGTTGATATTCAGTTTTTTCGCGGCTATGGTAACCTTCATATTAATGTCCCCTCCGTTAATCATTTTGAGGAATTATCCTCTTAATCTAATATTAACATATTTTTGTAATATTTGCAAGTGCAAAGGGAAATTTTAGACATTTTTCACAAAATCCGCACTATAAATTATATGTTTAGATTATTGCCGCATTAATGATTACATTACTTCCCAAGATTTAATGATCAAATCGCAAAGCTCATCTTTGTGCTTATATAACATTTCTCCATGACCGCAGTCCTCAAGAATGATCTCGTCAACAGGAGTCATATATTTCCTGATAATTTTGTGAGACTTTTTTGCGTATGGCTCTTTACTGCCGCAGCATAGCCAGAGCTTGGTTTTGTTGTCTGCGATTTCCGGCTTTAAGTGATAGGTATAATTCTGGATCATGTTCTGTTTAATGCTATCAAATGATGCGTCCCAATAAATATATTTGAGCATATCCATATCTTCCTCGGATAAACCCATAAGGCTCATTGTAACATTCATTGCTTTTGGAAACTTACCGCCGTTCTTTTTGGCGCTTGCAAACATTTTGTAGGTGCCTATACCCGCAAGATAGCCTTGGTGTGCTACATACGTTCCATCAAAGAATGTCTTTTCGATTTCTGTAATATTTCTCGCCAGAAGCTCCGAACCCACGATCGTTCCTTGAGATATTCCATAAAAACCGTATACTTTTCCGTTGTGGTTTTCTTTTACATATTCCTCTATCTGTCTGCACTGGTCTGCAAACGTTGTAAACTCGCAGGAGTTTTCATAAAACCCGTCCATTCCCGGGATAATCAGATAATACCTTCCCTCCAGCTTGTGCATAAAATCGTACATAAACTTCCAGTGCTGGCACATACCGTGCATCAGAATAACCGCCGGATTATTTTTGTCTCCATATGTATTAAATACCATATCTTAATCTTCCTTTTCACACCCTCACAAACTCCGCCGTCCTCCCCGAACAACCGCATTTACTCGATCAACCGCTCCGCGATCTTAGCGGCGGATTCCACCAGCTTAGGGCACAGCTCCGAAAACAGCCTGTGCTCTCGAGCGTACGCTTTCCCCTCCGGGGCGGCGATATCGCAGCCCAACAATTCGTTGCAGATATAAGAGCCGTTTTCCTCGCCGAACTGCTCCAGAAACTTCAAAGCCATGTCGTTTGCTTTTGTCTGTACGTCCCAATCGTCGGCTATGTAACGCCCGTATTTCATTCCCAGAACCATCAGCGCGCCCGTGCAGGCGCCGCAAACCTCGCCCTTGCACATTCCTCCGCCGAAGCAGCTTCCCACTTTAAGCGCCTGCTTTTCGTCAAGCCCCAGCTCTTCCGCAAAAGCGGCGAAAACCGCCTGCGAGCAATAAAAACCTTGCCCATACAATTCCACCGCTTTGTCAACGTGATTCATTTTAATTCCTCCGTTTCAATTCTCAAACCCTCACAAACTCCGCCGACCTTTTTCTGAACACCGCGTAATACTCAAACCCCGCGGCTTTGAGAGCGGCTTCGGCTGCGTCGAAGTCCGCGCCAACGCGCACTTTGTCGTGCGCGTCCGAGCCGACGGTAATGATCTCCCCGCCAAGCTCCTTATAGCGTTTAAGAATAAACGGGTTCGGGTGAACGTACCCCAGTCCGCTCACCAGCCCCGCGGTGTTTATCTCGATCCCCTTGCCCTTGGAAATAAGGAGCTTCAGTATCTCGTCGATAAGCTCGCGAAAATCGAGCGGCTCGTATTTTTTCTCCGGGGAATACCTCACCGCATAGTCAAGATGCCCATAAACGTCGAAGTTATCGAACGCCCTTATATTCGCGAGTATACTCTCAAAATATCTGAGAATACCGTTCCTGCTGCCCAGTTGTTCAAAGTATTCCGGGTAATACGGGTCCTGCCCGTCGATAAGATGCGACGAGCCGATGATAAAATCGAAGCCCCACTGATTCGAGTATTCGTCAAGCCGAGGCGCGAGGTAATCCATAAGCCCAAGCTCGACGCCGAAGAGGATCTCGATGCCCGAAAGCTCCGCGCGCGCGTTCAACAGTCCCTCGCGGTATTCTTTCGTATTGAGAATAAACTCCCCGCCCGGGTAATCAAAGTCCATGTGCTCGGTAAGGCAGACGGTTTTCAATCCCTTGTCCCGCGCGGACTTCGCAATATTTACAAGCGGCTCGCTGCTGTCGCTCGAGAACGAAGAGTGCGTGTGCAGATCGGCGGTAATCATGTTATCACCTCCGGTTAATTTTTATAAAGCTCCGGGCAGAAATAGTCGCGGTATTGCGCGGAGGAAGCCGCATGATCCAGCGCGAAGATATCGCTGCCGATATCGAAGTAGAAATACCCTATCTCCCCGCGGGAATAGCGCCCGCCGTCATACAGCCCGTTGTAGGAATTCCACCCCGAATCCACCCATATCCCGCGCCCGTCAATGATGGCGTAGTTCCATTCGTGGTGTTCGCCATTTTGATTTTCGGCGTAGCAGTATCTTCCGGTGATCGCCTTGCCGTTGATGTTGAGACACTTGATGCCCTGCGCCGCGCAAAGCGCCGAGGTCATGTTGGAATAGCCTCCGCAAACGCTCGAATGCTTGTCCAACATATATTCCAGCGACAGACATTCGTCGGGAATTCCTTTTCTGTAAGCCGGGTGATCGTAGTAGATGTTGTCGGAGACCCACCGCGAGATAGCGCGCAGCTTGTCGTAGTCGCTCGAAAGCCCCTTGCAGATTCCGTCCGAGATCTCCTTTATTTTTTTGAGAACCTCGCCCGCCTTGTCGATTTTTCCGTTTCTGGTAATATATTTCGCGGTAATGTTCGGCGCGGTGCTTACGGGATTCGCCGCGACCAGATCGTTGTATTGCTTAACCTCGGAAACGTCGGGTAACGAAACGCCGTTCTTGTCTTTCTTCAGACGAATATCATAGCTGTGATTATCGTCCGTTAAAATTAAATTGAAATACCCGGTAAAATTCTTGCATTTTACCTTATAGACAAAATCGTTTCCGTCGCGCTCAAATTCCACGTCGGCATTTTTCTCGCAGAATACGCTCTCGATGATCTCCGAGCTTCCCGAAAAAATGATAGTGTCCCCGTCGAATTCCAGCGTGCAGTCGTTTATGGGATCATAGCATACTTTAAGGGAATTCCCCGGCGGCAGATCGGAGGGCGTCGGCTCGCCCGACGAATTATCGGAGCTTTCCGCGGAACTTTCCGAAGAACTCTCTGGCTTGCTGTCTCCGCTTTTCGATCCCCCCGAAGAGCCTCCGGAATTCCCGTACGAAGAACCCGAAGAACTCTCCGACGAATTCCCCGAGAAATCAAAGCTCGGCGTGTTGCCGGCGCTGCAGCCGGTAAGCAGTAAAGCTGCCGCAGCGCATATTGCCAAAAATCTTTTTAACATCTTAAAAACCTCGCGTTTAATTAAATGATATATTCACAATAAAATTTTACACCAAAACGCAGGCAATGTCAAGCTACTTTTTAGCCAGAACGGTTACAAAGCCGTTGGCTTCAGCGGAGGAAATATCCGCCCCCACGATCTTCCCGTCGACGACGATAAGATTGGCGTTTATCGGAACCACGGGGTCCGCGCCGTCGTAGTTCTTGATCCTGTATGTATATTTGTAAGCGGTGCAAGCCGAGTATTTTCTGAGATCAAAGCCCTGCTCCTTCTGGATAGCGTTGTATTGCTCATAAGCCTCGTCAAACCTCGCGGGAATACGGATCTCCTTGACCTCCGACGGCACCTTCCCCGCCTCCCAGCCAAAGGATTCTATGTACTCCACTCGCTCTGCGTTTGACGCTCCCGATATGCCGAGATTAGGGCGAACCGCCAGCCTGAACAGCAGCCAGATCCCCGCGAGAATAAGAAAAGCCATTCCCAGCAGCGCGACCTTTCCCGAGCGCGGTCTTCTTCCTGCCATAAAAATACCTCCCCGATTAAAATTTGTCCGTATATTTTATAGGAATTACGGGAAAATTATGCGTTTTACATAAGTTATATGGAGGAAAATACGTCGAAAATACAACATATTGTGCCAATATAACCAAAATAGCACATCTCTATTTGTGAGATATGCCAAAAAAATGGCTTGCTCATTGCGATTTGAGTAATTTAGGCTATTTTTTTGTGCAATTTGCCAATCAAACGGCATTTTTCTCTGGTTAATTTTGTAATTGTTAGTGAAAGTATATAAACGAAATAAAAAATATTTGTTAGTTTAGGCTCTTTTATTTTTTGTTTTGTTTTGGTATTATAGTAATAGCGAAATATTGCTGCGAGTGCTTTCGGGTCACAGATTCGAGAGGGCTCAACAAATTTTGTTACATTCAGGAGGTTTTATAAATGGCAAGTTTATCGGCTAGAGGCATTTACAAGCGTTATCCGGGCGGCGTTGTCGCGGTAACCGACTTCACAATGAATATCAAGGACAAAGAGTTCATCGTACTCGTAGGTCCTTCGGGCTGCGGAAAATCCACGACCCTGCGTATGATCGCGGGACTTGAGGAGATTTCCGAGGGCGAGCTGTTCATCGGCGACCGCCTTGTAAACGACGTTGCTCCTAAGGACAGAGATATCGCGATGGTATTCCAGAACTACGCTCTGTATCCTCACATGACCGTATTCGACAATATGGCGTTCGGTCTGAAGCTCCGTAAGGTTCCTAAGGACGAGATCAAGAAGCTGGTTGAAGAAGCAGCAAAGATCCTCGACATTTCCCACCTGCTCGACAGAAAGCCGAAGGCTTTGTCCGGCGGTCAGAGACAGCGTGTAGCGCTTGGTCGTGCGATCGTTCGTGATCCTCAGGTATTCCTTCTCGACGAGCCGCTGTCCA
>JAFLUD010000004.1 GCA_022508965.1 Oscillospiraceae bacterium | reverse complement strand
ATTGCGCGGTCGCTGAAAATAACCGCGCGGAAAGAGGTATCATTATGAAAAAAACCAACATTCACAAGCTCTGTATGGCGGCGTTTCTGACGGCGCTGGCAATCGTAGGATCGTACTTCATAAAGTTCCCGTTTCTGGGAGCGACGTGCAGTCCTACTCAGCATTTCGTGAACATCTTAGCGGGCGTGTACTTAGGTCCGTGGTGGGCTATGGGAACAGGATTTTGCGCGGCTCTTATCCGCAATCTTCTGGGATTTGGCACGCCGCTGGCATTCCCCGGTTCGATGATAGGCTCGTTTTTGGCAGGGGCGATGTTCCACTGGGTGTTCAAGAAAAAATCCCTTGGAATTAAGCTGCCTGCCGCGTATGTCGGCGAGCTTTTCGGAACGTCGGTTATCGGCGGGCTTGTGGCGGTTCCTGTGGCGCTGATCTTCGGTATCGCAAAGGAAACCACGCTGTTTATGTATGTGACCCCGTTCTTTATATCCTGTGTTGTGGGTACTGTCGTCGCCGCCGTTGTAGTTACAACAATGAAGCGTACAAGAGTACTGGACAAGTTCTTTGTCGACGAACACACTAAACGTGAGAAAGCGAGTGTTAAATCAAAATGACCGACTTTGCCGAGGCGCTTGGCGCTCTGCGCGAAAAAAAGCCGCTTATCCACTGCATTACGAACTATGTAACGGCGGGCGATACGGCGAATATGCTGCTGGCTGTGGGCGCGTCTCCGATCATGGCGGACGATCCTGCCGAGGTGGTTGAGGTAACGCTTGCGGCGGACGCGCTTGTTCTTAATCTGGGAACGCTCTCCGAGCGGCATATCGCGGCTGTTATTGCCGCGGGAAAAGCCGCGAACAAGGCGGGGATACCCGTAACGCTCGACCCTGTCGGGGTACAGCTTACTCAGTTTCGCAAGAACGCCGCGCGGCAAATACTCTCCGAGATAAAAGTCTCGATAATTCGCGGAAACCTCTCCGAGCTGCTGTTTATGGGTGGGATTCCCGTGCAGTCGAGCGGCGTTGACAGCTGCGCCGAGCCGAACAAGGGCTTGAATCTCACCGCCGCAGCGGACGTTGCGCGGCAGTATGACTGCGTTTGCGCGGTGACGGGCGCGGAGGATATCATAACCGACGGCGACCGCGCGGTGCAGCTGTTAAACGGCACCGGCAGGCTCAAAAAGGTGACGGGCGCGGGCGATATGACTTCCGCGCTGGCGGCGGCGTTTTCGGCGGTCTGCGATCCGTTTTCCGCGGCGGCTTTCGGAGTAGCTTTTATGGGGATCTGCGGGGAAATTTCCGAGAATTCCCCAAGCTGTAAAGGTATGGGCAGCTTTCGCGCGGGACTTTTTGACGCCGCCGGAATGGATAGGGAAATTTTCGCGGAGAGGATAAGGATCAATGGATAAAAGCAAGGTTGACTACACGCTGTATCTGGTCACGGACAGGCGTCTTATGAGCTGCGCGACTATTGAGGAATCGGTGGAGCGCGCGGTCGCGGGCGGCGCGTCGGTGGTTCAGCTGCGCGAAAAGGACTGCTCCTCGCGCGAGTTTTACGAGCTTGCGGTGAGAGTAAAGAAGATCACCGCGCCGAAGAACGTTCCGCTGATAATCAACGACCGCATTGACATCTGCCTTGCGGCGGACGCGGACGGCGTTCACCTCGGACAAAAAGACCTCCCGTGCAAAGAGGCGCGAAAGCTCCTCGGAGAGCGCAAGATAATCGGCGTTTCCGCGGCGCTTCCCGAAGAAGCGGCTAAGGCTCAGGCGGACGGCGCGGACTACCTCGGAGTAGGCGCGGCGTTCCCCACGGATACCAAATCCGACACGCGCGCGGTGACTCCCGAAATAATAAGCAAGATACGCGCGGCGGTGACTATTCCGTTTGTGGTGATAGGCGGGATAAATTCCGAGAATATACGTTCTCTTTACGGTCTGGGAATAAACGGCGCGGCGGTCGTTTCGGCGGTTGTCGCCAAGCCCGATATCACCGAGGCGGGGAGAATTATGCGGAAAGCAGCGGAGCGGCTGTCCGCATTCTAAAACGGCGTGGTTTTTATTGACAAAAAACTATTATATGGTATGATAACAGCAACGGATAAGCCGTACAGCAATTTGCGCACAATTCCGTTCCGCATACGCTGGGAATACCCGCGGCAGCTTGCCGCTATGGTATAATAGTTATAAATCGGAATTTGAAAGAGGGAAAGAGAAAGGTGTTAAATGTAATATTGATACTTGTTTTAGCAGTGTATTTTTCTGCTATAAGTTGGAGATTAAGAAAAAATCGCCCAGAAGAACGAACAACAAAAATAACTAGACCTCTATCTATAATAATAAATTTATCTCCATTGATAGGTATAGCGGTTTTTGCTGTTTTATTTACCTTTATATTAAAGGGCAGGCTATTAGAAAGAGTGACCCACGCCTTTTTAGTATTTGCATTTTGGATTTATGCAACGAGGTTTTATCAATACATATTGTCAAATTATAAGAAAAAAGATATTTTATTTAGCTCTATTATCGGTATGATTTTCTCAATTCTGTTAGCAGTTATTTTTACTCCGTTAGATCGATATGTTAGTCTGATATATTCATATTTGGATTGGTATTCAATCTTTTTAGGTTGCGGATTATATATTATCTTTTATTTATCGACTATTATTGTCACAAAAAGCGCAAAGCAGAACAAATAAATTCCGATTTCCGAGAGCAGCCGAATAATAAAATCTACCCCGAAGCAGTAAAAACTGCCTCGGGGATTTACTTTTTGATGGCTTTTTATTCTCAAAAATCCCATTGCAAAGCCACTCTACGAAGCGTAGGTTGACAAATTCGCGGTATCATAGTATAATAGAGCCAATGAAAGGAGGGACTTTCATGAATTCCGAAAAAACAGGCGAATTCATCACAAAATTACGCACCGAGAATAATCTCACTCAAAAGGAGCTTGCAGACCGCATCGGCGTTACCGACAAGGCAGTTTCGAAATGGGAGACGGGACGCGGATTCCCCGATATAAGCGTGCTTGAAATTCTTGCAAGGGAGCTTGGCGTTTCGGTGACGGAGCTGATAAACGGCGAGCGCATGGATCCCGATGGTCCCGAAAAAGCGGGCTCCCAAGCGGACAGCGCGGTTTTGAAAACGCTGAGATACGTCAAACAAATGATCCGAAAAACCGTTGGAATTATCGTTATAATTATCGGGGCTTGCCTGTGTCTCGCGCCGATGGTGATGGCGGGCGCGGGGTCTTCGGTCTTGTTTGCGATCCCGGGCGTGCTTGTAATTTTAGGAGGAATATTTATGATAACCGGCAGTTCAGCAAAAGCTCCGCGTATAGTCTTTGAACTTCTCTCGCTTGCGGCGCTTGCCGCGGCGATCGTTTTAGAGCTGCTCCCGAACGGGGTCGTATTATGGTGGGCAGCGCCGCCCGGAGAACCGCTCCACAACACCTACCACTCGTATTTTGACCCCACTCCGTTCGGCTTGGCGCACTTCTCGCCGCTTATCACTTCGGTTCTGACAGTGGCTGCGGTTATCCTCACAATTCTCGCGTTCATCATCGGCAAAAAGCACCCGAAGTTTTGCAACGCCGTGTTTATATTAATTGCTGTGACCGCCGCGATCTCGACTTGTCCCGTGCTGTCGGGCTTCAAGTACGTTACGGCTATCGGCGTTTCGATCACCGCTTGCCTCGCACTGTCAATGCTGTTTCGAGCTGCCGCAAACGCGAAGAAATAACCAAGGCAACACCGCACAATTTTTGTGTAGTGTAGCCTTATATTCCCTCAAGATCAAAATTTGGAGTATACTCCTCCTTTGCGGAGGATTTCTCCTGCATATAGCCGCGAAGTCCGCAGCTTATCGCCGCGTCGAGGACTTTTTGATACTCGAAGGTAGTGATGCGGCGGTTGAATTTTTGGAACCCCTCGTCGGTTTTCACCCTGCCGAACGGCGTGTACTGGCTCATCAGGCTGAACAGGATATTCTCGCCAAACCGCTCTGCAAGCCGATTTATTACCTCTATCGAATCCTTGTATTGCCCGGGCAATACGAGGTGACGAACGACCGTTCCGCGAACGAGTATCTCGTCATTCTCATCGAAAACCGGAGCGCCTGTCTGGCGGAGCGTTTCGGCGACCGCGTTCATCGCCGTTTCAAAATAATTCGGAGCCTGCGATAGGTATCCTGCAAGCTCGTCGGAAAAATACTTCACGTCGGGCAGATAAATGTCGATCATACCCTCCAGCGATCTCAGCGTTTCGACGCGCTCATAGCCGCCGCTGTTGTACACGATCGGCAGGCGCAGCCCGCGGCTTTTCGCGGCGGTTATAGCGCCGATTATCTGCGGAACAAAATGCGTGGGGTTTACGAGATTAATATTCTGCGCGCCCTGCTGCTGAAGCTCCAGAAATATTTCCGCGAGACGCTCCTCGGTGATCTCGCGCCCGTTATTTTCGGCGCTGATATCGAAGTTCTGACAGAACGCGCATCTCATTACACAGCCCGAGAAAAACACTGCTCCCGAGCCGCGCGTTCCCGAAATGCACGGCTCCTCCCAATAGTGGAGCATTGCCTTTGCCGCGGTGATCTTCTCGCCCATTTTGCAAAAGCCCCGCGATGCGGAGCGGTCAATTCCGCATTTTCGCGGACATAGCTCGCATTTCAACTGCTTTCCCCCTCACAGACTGAACCGCCTACCCATAGGGCAGGCGGTTATTATTATTTACAGATTTTTGTTAAGCGACTGTCCCGTCGCTTTTCCGACAACTGCGCTGTTGTAGTAGCCGATCTTCTGCTTGGTCTGCTTTAACTGCTCAAGCTCGCGGCGCGAATCTACATGGCGCTCTTTGAACTGCCCCGAGATCACCCTGTCTTTGTCCAATATCCTCTGTTTTGTTACAGAGATATTCTTCTGCAAAAGCTGCAGCTTCTTGTGTGTCTCGTCAAGCGGAACGCTTACATAACTGCCGTTTATCAGCGCTTTTAAAAGCGAGGATTCTTCGGGAGACTCACATTCCACGACCGCGTCAAGGTCATCCTTCAATTCATCGAGGGTCTCAATAAGCTCATTTCTGGCAATAAGCCCTTGTTGGAGAATTTCCAAATCGGCGTTTATCATGCTGTCGGTTTGTTTTTCGTATTCCTGGAGCGTCGTGAGAATTTCCGTCATCAGCTCCATTGCTTTTTCACATCCAAAAAGCTCTGCCATAATATTCCCCCCTTTGAATTTTGGCTGTAATTTTGATTTTGTGTCGGTTGATTTGTCCTCGATCGGATCAGAACAGACTCTTTTTCTGATTTGCCTTCTCCTGAGCCTCGATCTCTTCTCTTGTCATCTGGCTTACCTGCGTAAACGCGTCGCGCAGCTCGCCGAACATCGGAATGATCTTCTTGATCTCGGTGAGATCCTTTGTGACATTTGCCTTGACTATTTCCTTGTAAAAGAAGATATACAGGCTTTCGAGGTTTTGGGAGATCGGAACGGACATATCCAGCGTCTCGCGGAGAGCGTCTATGCACTCCTCCGCTTTAACGAACGCCGCGTTGGCTTTCACCAAATCTTTCTCCTCAACACAGTTTATGCCGATCGCGAGCTGGCGTTCTATTTCGCTGTATAATCTTATAACAACCTCCACAGGTGTCATTGTCGTGACAGTCTGTTTTTTGTATTGGGAATAAGGATTTACCATATCAAAAATCAGTCCTTCTTACGGTTTACTGGGAGTTGTTACCGCTGTTGTTGCTGAGGTAGCTTTGCATATACGCGGACTGGCTGTTGAAGTCTGCCATCATCGACTCCAGACGGGTAAATACGCTCCACCAGTACTCTTCTTTCTTCTCGTAACGAGTTTTCAGCGAGTTGATGCGCTTCTGGATCGCCTCCATCTGCTTGTAGATCTGATTGTCCTTGGCGGATACGTGACCCTCAAGACCTGCCTTGCGTACAAGCGATCCCTTATTCGAACCAGTATCCTGGATAGCGCTGTCGATGACGTTGTTGATCTTTCTCATTACGCTTTCGCTGGAGTCGGTGAAGAGTCTTGCGATAGCGTCGGGATTCTTCTCAAACGCTTCGTCGAGTTTATCCTCGTCGATCCTGAGCTTGCCCATCAAGCTGTCGCTGGGGTTGTCTTCATAGGAAACGGTTCTGATTCCCAGATTTACAAGACCGAACGAGCTGCCGTCCTCGAGCTTTATGGAATCGTACAGAACGGTACGTAGCTTGGACATGATCATGGTAACGGTGGTGTCGTGGTAGATCGCACCCTGCTTAGCACGCTCGTTCCACTTCTCGATCTCCTTTTCGGTCATCTCTTCCATTTCGGCGTCCGTAAGGGGATCGTATGTGCGGTTCTTATCATCGCGCGCCTTGGCGGTGTTGATGTGACCGTAGATATCGTCGAGCAGCTTGTTATAATCGTTTACGAAGTCCTTGATCACCTGCTTTACGTCGGTGTAATCCTTCTTCACGCCGATGGTATATTCGGTGTCAAGCTCCGCGTCCTCGAAGCTGATAGTGTGACCGTCGATGGTGTAGGAGTTGTCGTTATGTACGATCTCAACGCCGTCGATCTCAATGATCGCGTTCGTGCCCTCTACAACGGGAGCGTCAAGTCCGAGCTTTGCGGCAAAGCCCTTTTCGTCTTCGATATTGATCCTGCCGCTGTTGCCCATGTCGTTTGCGGTGATGACAAACTTGTTGTCCAGCTTGGAGTAGGTCATGGTAACGCCTGCTCCGCTCTTGTTTACCGCGTTCAAAAGATCTTCTATGGAATCGGTCGCTCTTACCTTGATCTCCTGACCGTTGATCTTGAAGGAAACAACCTCGTCCTCGCTTGCGATTCCCATTTCATAGAGGGAAGCGCCCTCGGCAAACTTGTTGGTAGTAAACGCCTTGCCAAGACCGAGCGTTCCACCTGAGGTGGAGGTGATGGTGAATTCCTGAGCAACGTTGTTCTCGTTAACCGCCATCATA
Source organism: Oscillospiraceae bacterium (assembly GCA_022508965.1). Lineage (GTDB taxonomy): Bacteria > Bacillota > Clostridia > Oscillospirales > Ruminococcaceae > CAG-115. Next base: position 39,956 of record JAFLUD010000004.1, on the reverse strand, counting down.
TAGCCGGTAGCGCTGATCGAGAAGGTGATGCTGCCCTCTCCGAACTCGTCTTTGTATGCGTCATTCAGCGCGTTGGTGAGAGCCTCGGCGTTTCTGTCCTTAGCCGCCTGAGCACTGGAATATTCGAACGCCTCAAGATCCTCGGGATTTATCTCCTCGTCCTCTGCTAGGCCGTTCTTCTTTCTGTAAGCGGCTTCCTTGAGGCGGTTATATTCGTCGAGGATCTCCTCGTTTCCTTCCTCGTCGCGGCTGTCGAAATAGGTTTTCGAAACGCCGTCAAAGGAAACGCTCTTGGTTACGCCCTTTACGGTAACAGCAACGGAGTTGATTCCCGTAACTACCGACGTGGTGTCAACGCCCGTGAGGTAGCTGGACTGCGTAAGACCGAAGTTACCCTCTTTCTCGCCGATGGTGACCGCGGCGTTTCCGCCTACCAGGAACTCCATAGTTTTGCCGTCGTCGGCAACCTTTGCGGTGAGGAAGAACTCGTTTCCGTTTTCATCAACGCCGCCGGTAACGTTGTGGTTTGCGTTATTTACATTCTTTCCGGTAGTTCCGAACTCTTCGTGGAACTGCTGGTTGAGCGAATCCTGGATCTTGGAAGAGAACTCTCCCATATCGATCTTGCCGTTTTCGTCCTCGGCAATGTCAACCGTGAACTCAACGGTCTTGGAAACGTTGCCGACCTTAACGTCAAGCGCGAAGTTATAGCTTCTGCTCTTGGTGCCGTCCTCGTTTTCGATCACCTCATAATCGGAGGTGTTTGCGGCGTGCTCAAGATCCAGCTTAAAGGACTCGGGAGTCATGGATCTGCCTGTCATCTTCGCCGCGGAAGCCGTCTGCTTTACCTTAAACGAATAATTGCCCTCTACCGCGTTGGACGCAGAGGTCACGGAAATTCTCGGAGACTTATCCGGATCGAACTTGTTCGTGATGGTAGCCTTAAACTTCGAGAAAGTAGACGGGCTTAACAGATAGCTGTCTCTTTTAAGAATATCAAAATACTTGCCCTTGAAGCCGGACAGCTTGGAAATAACGTCGCGGTATGCTTCCTGCTGCCACTGAAGCTTTGTCAGCTTCTTGCTCTGGTTGTCGATCTTTGTCTGGTATGCAGACATCATTTTCTGGATCATAGACTCGGTATCAAATCCCGAGTTGAGACCCGCAAGGCGCATTAAATCGCTCATAATCTTAATCCTCCTGTGCTATTGTTCTGTGCGGCTTTATCCTGTCGCTTAAGGGTTTATCCCTTTATGGGAATCAAGAAGCTGCTTTATTGCCGCGCCGGACGCGTTTGCTGACTGCTCGTTAGTCTGACGGAGCGTTTTAAGCTCACTTCGGAATATCTTTACCTCTTTGGGAGCGTTGATTCCGATCTTCACCTTGTCTTTGGTTATTTCCAGCACGGTGATCTCTATGTTGTCGGCAATCGTAATGCTCTCGTCGGGCTTTCGCGTTACCACCAACATAACCTTAAGCCTCCTTGTATTCTTCTGAATAAACAGGACACTTGAAATCGTAATCCTCAAGAATTATCTGCGCCGCGATGCTGTCTTTTGTGTTGATTACGATCGGACAGCGCAGGTTGATCGTCGTTTTCCTGTAATCGTCGGGAACTATCGCGACCGCTAAGCAGCGATAGGGCGTGTTTTCATCGATTTTCAGCAGAGCCTGTTCCTCGTCGGTTATCTCAAAGCGGTAGTCGGAATAGATCAGCATAGGATCGTACACCACAAAGCATGGCGAGGTGCCGTCTACCGACTGAAGCCACATCGGGAAGGTGTCTTCCCCGAGAGGACTTAAAAGCGTATAGCGCTTTGTGTCCTCAAATCCGAGAATTCCGTTGGGGATACTGATGATCGTGCTGTCATCAATTTCAATTTCGCCAAAATCTCTTGTTACTATTTTCATTTCTTATCATCCCTTAACATCAAACGGTGACGGTTCGTAATTGGGATTAGCACTCGGCGGGACATAGATCGGATCGCCGACGTACTCGATCTCAACACGCGGTCTGTCGCGAATTATAAACTCTACGCTTCCCGGGATAAACTCCATCGGAAGCTGGTTGTGAACGTCCCAGTCAAAGTCCTGACTGCCCATCCGGTATTCGATATTGAGCGTTCCGCCGTCAAAGGTTATATCCGCGCCTTCTTTTGGAAGGAACTCCATGATCGTCTGAACGGTAGCACCCGCTCTCGCGTTGTTGATGGCGATCTCGGAGGGAGACATTCCCTTTGCAAGGCTGTTTCCGTCCGTTGCTACCTTTGCGGTTCCCTGGAAAGCTATTGAAAAGCCCTCCTGCGCCTTTTGCTTGAGCATATCTCCGTCGGTCATGTGCCCATAGCCCAGGCTCTTTCTTGCCTGATAGGTATCAATGTTGAGTCTAAGCGGCTCTGCCTGCATAACAAACTCGCCGTTTTTGGTGGTGATATTCACCTTCGGCTGCCTTTCAACCCCCGACTCGGACGGCTGGTACTTGGCGTTTGTTATTTTGATCTCGATCTGTATCGGGATCGTCGTGATCTGAAGCAGGTTAGGAATCACTCAAAACACCTCCTTGTGATTTATATGCAATTACTTCATGTAATTGAAAATACTGTTGGGAACTACTGTGCTTGACATCTGCAGGCAAGCGTTGTACAATGCCTCGTATGTCTTCCAAAGCGTTATCGCCTTTTCGGGATCGATAAACTCCAGCTCGTTCTGGCGCTCTGCCAGATTTTCCTCTCTGGTGGTTATTCTCGTGAGGTTGAAGTCTATGAACTCCTCGTTGCAGCCGAGATCCGCGATCTCAACCAGCAGATTCTCGTTTGCGGAAACGATTCTGTCGATACAGCCGTTCGCGTATTCGAGATCGCCGTTGCGGAGCGCTCTTGCGGCGTCCAGCGTAAGCTGAATGTAGTTGTTGGAGTAGATAGCCTCTCTCTCGAAAAGCAGATCGTCAGCCTTGTTGGTCTCGTTGTTGGAAACGCTTACCGACTTTCCGCCTGCCGCGGTGATGTTGCCGTCTGCGTCGATATTTACCGTTCCGGCTCCGAACGCTTTATCCAGCGCGTCCTGAATTGCCTGGCGGTTTTCAGCCTCGTCTGCTCCCGCGGTGAAATCTATGTTCTTTACGGTATTGCCTACGATCACCTTCAGAGAGTATTTGTTGCCCTCGATCAGGTCGTCGCTGCTGAGCGCTATGGTATAATCCGTCCAGGTGCCGACCGTTACGGAATTCTCGGTGCCGGACGGCTCGATCGCAACCGGCTCGCCGGCGGCGTTCTTAATGATGCCCTTGGTATCTATCGTATAGCCCGTAAGACCCTTGTCTCTTATTGCCTGGCTTATGTTGCTGAGAGTTTCTGTTTCGTTATCGCCCGCTTTAAAGGTGATAACATTGGAGCCGATCTTAAAGGAGTACTCGGACTCTCCGTCGTTCTTTATGGACTTGAGGTTGATCTTGTCTTTAGAAGAAGAGCTTACAGATACGATATTGACCTCCTGCTCCTCCTCGGTTTCACCGTCTTCAACGATTCCTTTGGTGAGCTTTACTGTCTGACCCTCGGAGGAAACAATGCCCTTTGTGGGGTCGTTGGGGGAGATGTTTACTACGCCCTCTCCGAATGCCGCGTCCAGAGCTGCCTGGAAATTCTGAACGGTGACATCCTCGCGGTAAACGGGGTTGTCGGAATCGGCAAGATTGTCCGTGCCCGCCTCAAACTCGATAGTCTTGGTTACTCCGCCTACGGTCACGTTTACCTTGTAAACTCTGCCCTCTTCAAGCTCGGAGAGCTTGAGTCTGTATTTATCGGTATAGCCGGAATCGTTGTCAACCACCAGCTTTTCGGCTCTGGGTTCTTTAATGGTGTTGTTTACCACGCAAACGATGCCGTTTTCAACAGCCTTGCCCTCGGAATCTCTCAGGGAAATAACGCCCTGCGCGTCCATCTCGGGATAATCCTTGCCGTATGCGATCTCCTTCTTGAACGCTTCCTTAAGCTGCTTATTGATCTCTTCAACGTTTTCGGCATAGCTTCCTTTTCCGGTGAAGGTGATTGTTTTCTTTACATTACCCGCGTATACGTCGATGCAGTATTTTCTGCTCTCCTTGATAGCCGAGAGATCAACGTCCGCCACGCCGTATTCCGCGCCGCAGCCCGAAACCTTCGCGCCGTTAAAGGAGGTGCGGAGTACCGACTGAGGATCGGTGTAATGCGAGCGCTGGTCGGTGTACATTCCAAGACCTATGTCGATATATACGTCGTCGGAGTAGGGGAACGAGAAATAATCGCTTAACGCATTAACGGGAACTCCGTGATAGAGAACCGTAGCGGCATTTCCGTTGCTGTCTTCGATTATCGTAAACGGAAGTCCGTTGTCGCTCTCGCCGCCGAAGATCGCGCGTCCAGCACTGTCGGTGTTGAAGATCGCGCAAAGCTCTCGTGCGCTGGTTTCCAGCTGCTGAGCGTAAATTGCCCATTCCTGCCTATCCTTTGTGGTGTTGCACGCCGCGATTATCGTCTCGCGGATCTGTGCCATCTTATCGGATACCTGGAGCAGCGAGGTCTCAGCCTCGGTGTAGAACTTGGATGCAACCTTGAGGTTTTCCTTGTGCTGCTCGGAGTAGTAGTAGGACTTTCTTACGTTAAGCGCCTTTGCCGCAGAAAGCGGAGCCTCGGATGCTCTCACGAAGTTTCTGGTCGAGGTAATCTGTCTTTCGATCTTATTTTTCTGGGAAAGCAACCGGTTAAAATCGCGGTTGTATCCTCTCATAAGCGTAGCGTTTGTAATTCTCATAAGTTATTACCTCCGATTATTACAGGCCGACTCTGCCGGTGCCGTTTATCAGCTTGTCTAGCATATCGTCCAGAGTAGTTACAATTCTTGAAGAAGCGTTGTACCATTTCTGGTAGTTCAGCATATTGATGCCTTCTTCGTCCATCTGCGGAGCGGAGACAGAGTCTCTCGCGTCAAGCAGTCCGTTTACTGTGATCACCGCGGTCTGATAGCGGCTGTCCTCATACTGAATGGTCTGTGCCAATCTGTTGGAAATGAACGAGATATACTCGTATACGCTTCCCTGGAAGTCGTGGCAGTTGCCAAACTTGATATTCTGGTTGTCAAACTGAGAGATCAAATACAGAACGTTGGAGTTCTGGAGGTTTACGTTGCCGGTCTCATCAGTGACCTCGTCGTAGCCGTAGTAGTAAAGTCCCGTCAGCGGATCCTGCAATCTCTTCTGACCTATCATAGTCGCGTCCTTCATCCAGGCGTCCGAAACTCGGATATTGCCCGCGGTAATTATCGCGCCCTCTACGTTCGACTGGAACATCAGTCTCGAGTCGTCGATATCGCCGTAATTCGCTTTGTTGAAGGTATCCGCGATGGTTCGCGCAAACTCGTTTATCGCGGACTTGAAGTACGCGATGCCGTACGAGCCGTTCTGGTGACCCTGAGCGTAAACGCCGTTTCCGTTTATCATATCATAGAAGCTCTTAAGCTCGCCCGACTTGATATTGAGCGGGTCTCCGCTCTCGAAGAAAAGGATCGCCTGACCGTGCGTATCGTAATCCTCCATAAGGATCCTGTTGGTCTTGCCCTCTTTGCCGTCGAGGATCCTGACTCCGCCCATCTCAACGTTATAAGAACCGTCGGCGTTTCTCGAGAAGGTGATGTTTCCGTAGGTAGCAAGCTCGTCGATATAGAGATTCATCTCGTCGCAAAGCTCGTTGGGATCGTAGCCCTCGTTATAGTGGAACTTCTCCTTGACTATCTTGTCGTTGAGCACGTTCATGTCCTCGAGCAGCCCGTTGATATAATCGAGCGTATCTTTAAGGTCGTTTACATAAGTGGTCTCTATACGCTTAAGCTCCTCGTCGTAGGCGTTGAGCAGACGGCACAGGCTAAGCGCTGAGTTTCTTGCTATCGTGGCAGCCTCGACGCTGTCGGGCTTTTCTGTGGAGTAGTCCTGAAGCGCGTCGAAGAACTGCTGCGTGAACCACTGCAAGCCGTCGGTCTCAAAGTTATCCAGCGCGTCCTCGATATCGGTGAGGATCTGCACCGACTTTGCGGTCTCGGATTCTACCGCAACATTCTCGCGGTAGCGCTTATCTATGTAGATATCGCGTATCTGCGAAACGCCGTAAGCGTTCGCGCCCTGACCCGCCATAGCAAGCGAGTTCGACCTCGAAGACCAGTCGATGTTTCTGTTGCTGGAAAGGTACATCGCGTAAAGGTCTACGCGCTGTCTGGTATATCCGGGGGTATTGATGTTGGAAATGTTGTTTCCGACGATATCAATATTCTTCTGCGCAAGCATCAAGGTGCGCTTTTGTGTTTCAAAACCCAAAAATGTAGGACGCATATTTCCTCCTGAATTGTCTTAGATATGTCTGAAGGATGTCGCGGACGACTGCCCGCCTGCAACCTTAGACGCGTTTTTATTGTAAGTTTCCGGTTTTTCGAGAATTCCCGCGCGGGTGACAAATTCTTTTTGATTGTCGAGCTTGCGCTTTACGACCTCGGTGGTCTGCTCGTTCAGCTCGGTGATCTTCTCGACTAATTCCGTGAGCTGACTGATCAGCATTCTTATTTTCGGCTGATAATCCTCCGGCGCCTCATCGGCAAGCTCCGAGAGCTTTTTATCGTCGATCTGAAGTCCCCGAAACAGCTCCAGGCGTTTTTCCTCAAGCGATCTGCTCTTCATCAGAAAAGCCTGCTCGTCATTTAAGGAATCGGTAAGCCATTCCAGGTCGTCTGCGAGGATCTTTGCGTGCTTTTTCATCAGGAACACTGCAAGTTCCCTATAAAAATCCACATCGATCTCAAGACATTTCACAATTGCGTCGGCGGTCAGATTATCCATAATTTCACCCCATGAAAATCAGTGCCGCGATATCGGCGCTTTCAACTCCCTGCTGTGCCGTGTTCTGCGCTTCACGAAGTCCCTGCAAAGAAGCGTCGGAACGAACGTCCTGCGCGATCGCCGCTTTTGCTGCGGTGAGCGCTGTTTCAAATCCAAACTCTACTCTGTCGGTATTGTTTTTAGCGGAAACGGCCGCACTTGACTTTTTGGGAGCTTGTGCCTTTGTTGTTTTGTAGGTGGAAATCATTCCGCCAATTCCTTTAATCTCCATAGTGCTGCCTCCTTTAAATAGATTTTAAAATGGGCATATTTCACCCCTTATAATATATATCGGCAGTGTTTTACGAAACTTTAGCTTTCTATACGATTTTTTGCGAAAAAATGCAAAAAAACACGCGCTTTTTAGGGCGCGTGTTGCGGTTTTAGCTGATCATTGTTCCGGCCAAGCCAAGATATGTCTGGCTGACTTCGTTCCAAGGCGCGCAGGAGCCGCAGATCTCGCCGTTTGAGAGCTTATTGTCGGCGCCGAATACGAGGTTGTTGATCTGGTATGTCGAGAAGCCTCCACTGGCTAAGGGCAGCTCGTTTTTCATATACAGAGCATAGGCAACCTTTACGGTGCTTGCTTCCATTTTACTGCCAAGTCCCACATAAGGCGCGGTGTAGGTGATTTTCGCGTAATAAAAGCCGTCAAGGTAGTTGATGCGCCCCAAAAGCTCGGATTCGAGGAGACGCCCAAGCTCGGTGCTCATGTTGGCGGCGTCCTTCGTGACCAGATCATAGAAGGCCTGGTTGCTTCCGGAGACAGAGAGCGCCTTTGAAAGCACGTTTACGAAGAGGAACTTGTTGTTCTTGACGCCTATTTCGAGGTAAACGCTGGTGGTTTCGGGGAAATCATCCGGGGTCGTTGAATTGTCAAACGGATAGTTTCCGCCCATTTCCTGATAATGGCGCAATATTCCCAGCTCCCCGTTTGCCGCGTAGGAAGGCGACAGCGGTCCGTCGTATGAAGAATATTTCGTGAACACCGACTGAACAGCCGCGTAGAAATCGCGGGCGGTGTTGTTTGCTTCGCGTATCCTTGCTCTTTCGTTGGTTATCATCGGGAAGATGATCGCAATAAGAACAGCGATTATCGCCAGAACAACGATAAGCTCGATAAGCGAAAAGCCCTTTTTGGACTGAAGATATTTGATCATAAAACCAACCTCCGTTAGATAAAGATTTTGTTTTTGCGAGGTTCTCACGGCGCAAAAACAAAATCTCTAAAATAATACACATAATTCCCCGGCGACGTGATGCCGCCGAGGAATATTGTGTCAGTTAGACTTGTAAGTCAGAGCTTACGATTATGACAGCTCGATCTTAGGAGCAGTACCTACGATGTAGCCGTTGGTGCCGGAAATACCAGCGGTCTTCGTATCCCAAGCAGCATCTGCAGGAACGGTAACACCGGTAGATGCAATGGTAACCGCAGGAGCGTCACCAGTACCGGAAGCGGAGATATCATCGGAAGTATCAGCAGTGTAAGCTACATATACGCAAGAACCTGCATTGATAACTGCAACGATGGAAGCCTGCTTCATATCCGGGAAGGTGTTAGCCAGACGGAGAGCGAGCAGATCGGTGTAACCCAGACCGGTGGAAGAATCGTTGGGCTTTCTAACAGCAGTGGTAGAACCAGTCCAAGCCTTAGAACCGGAACCGTTGAAGTTAGTGGTGGTAATGCCGTCGATCTGCCACTCGTTGGGGGCAGTAACGCCAACCTGGATAACCAGTGTATCGGTCTTGTCAGCAGCGCGCTTCATTCCGAAACCAGCGGTATCAGCGTCGGTCAGGAAAGAGTGGATGTTGTCCTTGATGGACTTAGCGGTAGAGTCAGCAGAAGTAACTCTGGACTTGGTAACCATGCCCAGCATGGTGGGAACGAGGATCGCAGCAAGTACGCCGATGATAGCGATAACTACGATCAACTCAACGAGCGTGAAGCCCTTTTTGGCCTTGAGAGCCTGAAGTTTCTTTATCATAGTAAAGACCTCCTTGAAAAAAATTTTTTATGTATAACCCCAGCGGAGTTATATCCTTTGCAGCTCGGAAACGACGTTTCCGTGTCTGTAATATAATTATATCGCCTTTGCCTTGATTTGTCAAGGATTTTTCTTAAATTTTTCGGGCAACGGCGCAACTTTGTGAATAAGTTTTTAAAAAAGTGGAATGTTTTTGTGCACAATCACAATGAAATCGTTATCATTGTGAATGTAACGCGCTTTCTGTTACATTTTATCAATTCATCGGGATCGCCGGAGCCGTTCCGACGATAATTCCTCCCGGGGAAATTCCTTCGGTTTTTCCGTTCCAGACATACGACGCCGGGGGCATTCCGTTTACAGGGTTCGGATACTCAGTAGTGGGCAGAATAGTGTTGATCTCTTCTGTAAACGCCGTAAGCGTGCACTTTCCGCTGCTTACCACGATAATGATCGCCGCCTGCTTTATATCCGGGAAGGCATCATAAAGATACGCGCACAAACGCGATTCGCCGCCTGTAACGCCTGCAAGACTGGATCCCGCCTGAAATGTACCCGTGTTTCCCCAGACAATTTTTGTGCCGTTTGAGGAGAAGAAGTGGTTGCTTGTACCGGCGGAGCATTCCCATGTGATAACACCGGCGTTATCATAAACCCTTATTTTGAACTCGTCGTACACGCCGGGTCTCATTCCGTAGCCCGAAGCGTCCGCCTGTACAAAAAAGGCGTTTGTGGATTTTTGTATGGAAGCCGCGGTGCTGTTTGCGGTGGTAACGCGAGATTTTGTTACCATTCCCAGCATAGTAGGAACCAGTATTGCCGCGAGAACTCCGATGATCGCAATTACCACGATAAGCTCTACCAGCGTAAAGCCTTTTTTTGACTTTAGTTTGTGAATCATCTTGATCATAACAATTACCCTTTCCCAAAAACCTTAAGACCAATTTTTTAGGCGTCGCCCATCTCCAGGAAGCGCTTATACTCGGCGTAATCCTGGCAGCGCTCGCGTGCAACCGCGTCGTTTATCTTGCCCATGCGAACGAGACGCGCGAGGTCTTGGTCAAGTGTGAACATTCCCGACTTTTTACCGGTTGCAATCGTAGAGGGGATCTGGTAGATCTTTCCTTCACGGATCTGCGACCTTACAGCGTCGGTGGAACACAGAACCTCCAGCGCCGCGCAGCGTCCCTTGCCGTCGGATGTGGGAACCAGCGTCTGGGAAATAATTCCGACAACCGAGCTTGCGAGCTGCGAGCGGATCTGTCCCTGCGAGTGCGGCGGATAAACGTCGATGATACGGTTTATCGTTTCTGCGGCGCCTGTCGTATGCAGGGTCGAAAGCACCAAGTGACCCGTTTCAGCGGCGGTTACTGCGGCGTTGATAGTCTCGAAGTCACGCATTTCTCCTACGAGGATTACATCGGGGTCTTCACGAAGCGCCGCACGAAGCGAGCCTGCGAAGCTGTCAACGTCCTGCCCGATCTCACGCTGGTTTACCATTGCCTGCTTGTGGGTGTGAACATACTCGATAGGATCCTCAACGGTTATGATGTGGCAGTTCTTCTGACGGTTGATGTGATCGACCATTGCCGCGAGGGTGGTGGACTTACCCGAACCCGTAGGCCCCGTAACCAGCACAAGTCCGCGGGGGTGGAGCGCAAATTCTCCCAAAGTTGCGGGGAGATTAAGGTCGGAAAGCGTCGGAATATCGTCACGCAACAGACGGATGGCTATTGCGTGATAGCCGCGCTGCCTGTACACGTTAACTCTGTGACGGAAGCCGGTTGCGCTCATATACGAGAAGTCGGTGTCGAGACCCTTAGAGATCTGGTTCTTGTGCTTGATCGAAGTGATCTGGTTTATAATGTTAACAATGATAGGCTCGGTGCAGTCGGGATAACCCGAGAGCTTTCTGATGGCACTGTGCAGACGAACGATCGGCGGAAGTCCCGCGGTGAAGTGTACGTCCGAGCAGCCGAGGTCGCGAGCCTCGTCCAGAATTCTGTTGATGTCCATTATGTTGTTCGTATGTTCCACTTTAAAAATCTCCTTTATCGTTAATTAAACGGTATAAGTCGCCTTTACAAGTTCGTCCATAGATGTCTTGCCCGCGAGAACCATTTGGGATACGTTGTCACGAAGCAGACGGGTGCCGTTTTTGGTAGCCTGCGCGCCTATCTCCTCTGCGGTAGCTCCCGAGGAAATAAGCTCCTTAATATCGGGCGTGGTAACGATTATCTCGTGGATCGCGGTACGTCCCGAATAAGCCGCACCGTGGCAAACCTTGCATCCGCCCGGGTGAGGTCTGCAGATCTGTGTGGGCGTTGTTTTGCCCATCAGCTTCAGCTCATCGGGGTCTTCAAGCGTGAAGGTCTCCTTGCAGGAGTTGCAAAGCAGCTTTACAAGTCGCTGAGCGATGATCCCTACGACCGAGGTCGCAACCATGTAGGGCGCTACTCCCATATCTACCAGACGGACGATAGTGGACGCCGCGTCGTTGGTATGAAGCGTGGAAAGCACAAAGTGTCCCGTGATAGCGGCGCGGATAGCGATATCGGCGGTCTCACCGTCACGGATCTCACCGACCATTATGATATCCGGGTCCTGACGGAGTATAGAACGAAGCGCCGCCGCGAAGGTCATACCGGCCTTATCGTTGATCTGACACTGATTTATGCCGTCGATTTTCTTTTCGACAGGGTCTTCAACCGTTACGATGTTTACGTTAGGCTGAGAAAGCTCGCCGAGCGTCGCGTAAAGCGTCGTGGATTTACCGGAACCGGTAGGTCCGGTAACCAGCATAACTCCGTTCGGGCAGCGGATTATCTGCTTGAACATCTCGTAGTTATACTCTGTCATACCAAGCTCGGTGATCTTCTTAGCCTTAGCGTCGGCGGTGGAAAGCAAACGTATAACGCATTTCTCGCCGTATACGCAGGGGATCGTAGATACACGCATATCCAGGTTGATGCCGTCAATGCGCGTTCCGAAACGGCCGTCAAGCGGGATACGTCTTTCGGCGATATTCATACCGCCAAGGATCTTTATACGGGTAATTATCGAGTTGTGGAAGGACGGCGGGATCTTCATGTCCTGCTCTACCAGCTCGCCGTCGATTCTGAAGCGGATACGGGTCCTGTCCTTGAACGCCTCGATGTGAATATCCGTACAGCCCATTCTGAAGGCGGTCTCTACCATCATATTTACGAGCTTTACGATAGGCGCGTTGTCGATACGTCCCTCGGATTCCGCCTGAGCAAGATCCTGAGCGAGATCGCCTGTCTTGCCCGCCTCGTCTTCCAGCTCCGACATCGTGCTGTCGATCGCCTGAGAGGAGTAGAACTTGTTGATCGCAGCCTCGATCATGGTCTTTGTGGATATCTGAGGAACGACCTCCATACCGGTCTGTACCTTCAGGTCCTCAAAGATATAGAAGTTTACCGGGTCGTTTGTCGCGACCATCAGTCGGTTGTGGTTGATTGCGAACGCAAATACCAATTTTTCCTTCGCGATGTTCTCGGGTATCTTTCCTACCGCGGCGGTATCAACCTTTATTGACGAAAGATCGACAAACGGAACCTTAAGACGCATTGAAAGCGCCTGTGCGAGCTGGGTCTCGGACACGAGTCCCATTTCCAGCATAACGTCGCCAAGCATCTTTCCGCCGCTTTGCGTTTGCTTAACAAGAGCGTCCTGAAGCTGGCTTTCGCTGATAAATCCGTTTTGTACGAGGATTTCACCTAAGGGTAGATTTTTTACGGGTGGCGCCATATACGATTCTTCCTTTCAAAAAGAAACTTTATGAAGCAATGCTTCTTGATTTATTCAAATTCACTCCAAAATTCGCCGTAATTCACTTGAAAAATTTCCCCGATTGTGTTAAAATAATATTAATGTAATTAATATATTTATGAAGGAGTGATTGTTTTGCCTATTGCGTTGCATATTTTCTATGCGGTCATGGCGTTTGTTTTCGGCTCTGTTATCGGGAGCTTTTTAAACGTCGTTATTCTGCGTACTCCCCTAAAGCAGTCGATAATCACCGAGCCGTCGCACTGTTTTTCCTGCGGCCACAGGCTTGCGTGGTACGATATGTTTCCGATCTTCAGTTGGATTTTCCTTCGCGGAAAATGCCGCTACTGCAAGGCGAAGATATCGCCGCGCTATATGATCATTGAAGCGATCACCGCTGTTTCCTACTGTCTGGCGTATCTTCGCTTCAACTGGAGCTGGGAACTCGCGTATTCAGTGGTGCTGTTCGCGGTGCTTGTGGTTTTAAGCGGCGTGGACATCGACCACTTTGAAATTCCTTACTGGTGCAGCGCTGTCGTTGCGGTTCTGGGAATTTCGGCGATCTTCGTATTCCGCGAAACTCCCTGGCACGAGCGCCTCATCGCTACGGGAATCGTTATTGTGCTTTTCGGGATTCTGGTGCTTATCGGCGGCATGGGCGGCGGCGATCTTCAGCTTATGGCAGGCGCGTCGCTTCTGCTTGGATACAGGGTGTTTGCCGCGTTGTTGATCGGCATTGTTCTCGGTTCGATCTACGGGGCAATTAAGAAATTCCGCGATAAAAAGCGCGAAAAGGAAATTGCCGAAAAGATCCGCAAGATCGCCGAGGAATGGTATCAAAATCAGCTTGACCAGGATGTCGGGTTTGTAACCGAGGGTCACGATGATATTATTGTCGGTAGTATAAGTGACGGAAATCCCGATATCGAGTGGGAATTCCTTGAAGAAAAGGTCTGGAAGGGTCTGCCGAATAAGTCGGCGTTAAGCCAGACGCTTCGTGAACAAGTATCCGATGAGCGCGAGGGCGGATTTAAGATTTACATTCGCGGCGATGAGATCCAAAGAGTGAAATACTCCCGCCGAATGGTCTTCGGGCCGTTCCTTGCAATCGGCATAGCCGTTTCCTGGCTCATAGGGATCGTTCTTATCGGATGGTATATGGGATTCTTTAAATAATCATTTAAAAAAACAAACTTTTCGGGGCGAGCTTGTCGCCCCGATTTTGTTTGTATTATCGCCCGTAAAGGTTACGGACCGGTAGGAAGCTTGATCTTCCTTGCGATATAGTAGATAAATGTGTTGGGGTAGTAATAGGTGTCCCCGTTGTCGTCTAAATAAGTTGTGCTTGTAGAATGTGCAAGAGCGGCGCTGTATGTGGCAGCCTCTATGTTAGGCATCATTTTGTAGGTGCCGTCGTTTATGAGGTTGCTTCTTATGTTGATAAAATCAACATACTGGGTTCCCGAGAAGTTGAGCTGTTTTGACGAACGCTTGGTTTCTTCGGAATTATAGCACTCGGGATCGAGATAAATCTCGGTTGTGACTTTCAGACCCTTTGCCATATCAACATCCGCGGGATCCACCTGATCAACAAGGTTTCCGGAAGCGTCGGGAAGCTGATACTGATTGCTGTAATTCTCAAACTTGATTATCGGGTAAAGCCCGTCGTAGAAGCAGTCCTCAAATACAGGCTTGTATTTGGTTTCGTCCAGAGCGCAGTTTGTCTGGTCAACGTATTCATTCGTCAAAATCAGCTTTTTCTTGCCGGATTTTCCGTCGTCGACCCAACGCACTCCTATACACCTGATTTCGTAAAGGTCAGTAGCTAAACTGTTGTTAAGGCAGTCGAGCATCATCTGAAGACCTTCGCCATTGTGAGCGGGATATTCGGTTCCGTTGTATTGCATACCAAGTATCGGCGGCTTATTTCCTGCCGCAGCCACCGGCTTGACATCCGCGCTTGTCACATTGGTAAATGTCTGAATGTAATACGAGTATTTTATGCTGCTTGCAACGTAGGAATCGATCGATTCTGCAAGCATTACGGCGCGGGCGTTTTGCTCCTTGACCGCAACGCTCTGGAGTACAGGCTGCATAAAGCCTATTACACCCAGCAGCAGAACTCCCAAAAGCGCGCTCGCAACTATAACCTCAACGAGGGTGAAGCCGCTGTTATTACGCCAGCGAAGCAGGCGTTTTATTATTTTCGGCATATATTTCACCTCCGCTTATTATTTGTAATGTCTGGTATAAATGCTTGCGCCGTAGATGTTAACGTGATTCTTTCCCGTATCGTCATAGGTGGGGGTTCCGTCGGCATTGTAGGTGTCCTCGTAAACGGGGAACGCGGTGTATACCGTACGGGTAGAGCCGTCGGCGTTGTCCTCGGAAACGCCGTTGTATCCGAATGACGCGGTGGTGAGGGTTACATCGCCCTCGAAGTCAACATAGAATCTGCTGAACTTACCGCCGTTGAATCTGATACCCTTCTTGTTCCAGCCGATCTGTGCGCCATCGGCATGACCGGTTACAAACGGAGAACCAATTCTTACACAGTTATAGCTTTGCTTTTCAATGGTGTAAATGTTGTTTGCATTGGTTCCGGAAGTGGTATTCGCGGAGGAAAGTCCCGATGCGGCAGCGCTGGATACGGTAGTGCTAAGATAGCCTACTTTTAATACCTTTGCTGCCTGATAAACGTCCTTGGTATATGCCTGACCGGTCACTTCATCAGTATACTCAACAGCGCTTGCTGCGGCGTCGAGCTTATCGTCGAAGAAGAACAGTCTGTACTGCGAATAAGGAACATCCTCGTCCTTAAGAGTGGTATCACCGTCGTCGTTTACGCTGGAAGCAGCAACCTCAATGAGGTAACGGGTGTTTCCCGGAGCCAGATAGAGAGGGCTGGTGGGATCATTGTAGGTGTGGGTGTCCTTAATTGCACGGTAAACCGTAATGTTTCCAATTCCGCCTGTGCCGGTGAGTCTGGTGTCGTATCTTGCCATCTGCGAAGTTCCTCCATAGCTGGAGCCGCCCGCAGCACCGGGTGACGTTTCACCCTCAGACATGTAGTTTACCGGTGACAGGAAGTAGTTGATTCCCTCCGCGGCATATTCTGCCATCGGGTTGGAGGGCTTGGTCTCATATGCGAGATCAAACATAGTACCGTCGTCAAAAGAGAAGGAAAGCGTTCCTCCAATTCCGGTTCCGGTGAAATTGCCGCTGTCTTTTTCAATCAAAGTCAGCATATGCTCCTGATCGGCAAGCTCCTGCGCGTACACATTGTTGGAGTTGCGCGCGAAAACCGCCAACTGGAGAACCTGAGCGACCATTGTGGACATAATCGCAAATACGGCAAACGCCACGATTATCTCCGCGAGTGTGAAGCCGCTTCTCTTGGAATAAAATCTTTTCAACATATTAAAGCGCCTCCTTCCATTAGTGGTGACTCAGCGAAATCTTCCAGGACTTGGGTGCGATTCCTGCCAGTTGATCCTTCTTGCAATCTTCGCCCATAAGGTCTGTCGGAAGCTTTTCGGGCCAGCAAGCAACCATTGAAATCGAGCTATCGATGATGTAGTCGGATACACACAGACCGCCCATAAGTCTTACCATTCCTCCGCCGGCGCCGTCATCAACGCCCTTGAAGGTCATATACGGAGCGTAGATATAACCGAAGAAACCGTTCTGCATCAACGCGTCCGTGCTGTTAGCCTTGTATCCGAGACGGATATTGGCACTCTCAGAGCAGGATACGAGGAAGATGTTGGTGGTCGGGTAGATTATATTGCCGCTGGAATCTCTGTTCATGTTAGCAGCAACAGCGGAATGTGTAGCAAGGTAGTCGTCGATTTCTTTTCTGCCGACATGGTTTACACACTCACCGAAATGATTATTTGATTTTTCGGGGTGGCAGGAAGGGCAGAAGTCGTTCAGCGCACCGTGAACAGAACACTTAACCGATTTCAAAGTCTCGCCGCAAGAGCAAGTGTTTGTAGTTGAGCCTTCGGTGTAAGAGCAACCGTCGCCGCTCTTACAATCGGTGTGAACGAACGAAGTCATCAAAACATCCATACCGCTTCTCTGCATAGCAGCTTCGACATTATATACGTCGATGTTATATCCGCCTATGGTTTTTGCCTCGGGCTTGCCGCCTGCAAGAACAAACCAATTGTAATGCAGGATCATCTGTCTATCCATATCCTGATAGATTACACCCTCGGGAATATCAATAACAACAGAGCCTCTGCCTTTTACAAGTACGGCTACACGGGTGCTGCTCCAGGGATTGGAATCATACGGATACCACGAGAAGGTCTCGTTTACGCCATCGCCGTCATAGTCGCGGTTGGCCTTAACGCGAATTGTATAAATATTATCCTCATCGTCTCCGGTGTCGATGATAACAGCCAGATGCTGGAACTGATTTCCGTTATCAAGCTGAACATCTTCGATAATGCAGCCCTTTTCAGCGTCGCTGTATTTCAGCTCACATACGGAAACAGGCTGAGTGTTCCAGTTGCTGTTAAATTTAAGAGTCTTTTTAACAACCGTAGAAGGACGGCTTTCGTCAAGCTCTTTTACATAAGCGTCCTTAGTGGGGTTGTTATCGTTGATGATCCACTTGTAGTATACGTTGGACGCGGTTTTTTCGTCCAGAAGCTTGGTCATCTGACTAACACCCATATAGGAGGTATCGGTCGGAGCGGGATCTACCCAAGGACCCTTTGACGCCGCTGTACCGGAAATGGCAAACAGCTCCTTAGTGATTACAGAATCAATAAGGTAAATAGTACCGTTGGTGTAGATTTTGTTTGCTTTTCCGCTAAGGTCTTTGTGAAGATAAACGTCACCGTCTACATAGAATGTAGCGTTGGTGTCTTGCAGACCGTTAGCAAGAGCATACATATTTCCAAGAACGTAAACGTTTGCGTTGGAGAAGCCGCCTATACTGTTAAAGGTCATATCTCCGCCTACAAGCACCGTGCTTCTCGCGCCTGTGTTCGGGAAATCTATCGGGCTGTTGAAGTCGGTGGTGTAATTGTTTCTAATAGCATACGTTACGGGTTTGTCTCCGCTGGGGATCAGGTAGCCGTGGATAAGCAGCGATCCTCCCGCAGAAAGGTTGCCGTACAGCTTCATGTTCTTGCCGCCGTACGCGTTAACGATAGTCTGCTCGTTATCGAAGAATGCGTCGGTCATAAACGTACCGCCGTCGAGGAATACGTCGTTGGGAACGTAACCCGTTGCCGCGAATACCTGAGTAGGCGCGGGAGTAGGCTCGGGAACACTTCCGCCCATGTGGAAAATCGAATGATATACATCCTTTACGCCGTTTACGGACGTGGTAATGGTGATATCATAAGTAGCCGTCAGTGCGCCGCTGACCATCTCGTCTTCAAGCCTGGTAACGGTAACGGTATATGCGCCGAGCTGGTCCTCGTCTACGGCTCCTGCCCCGGCAACATCAAACGTCGCGAAGCCGTTGGAGTTTGTGGTTATGGATTCTCCAACTGACAACCCCTGTATTGCTAAATAGAAACTCGAAAGAGTTCCGTCATTCAAGCCTCCCAGAAGCGCATCGTTTATTGAAGTCGCAGACTGATAGGCTTGCTGCTGGTTAAATATAGCATACTGCGTGGAGCGCGATGATACCACGGAGAAGTACATTGCCATACAGCAAATCAACAGCGCCGTCATCGTACTCAATACCATAAACAGCGCGCTTCCGCGGTTGCTTAAGTATTTTCGGAAAGTATGTGCCATGATGTCCTCCTTTCATATAGTCAAAGCATACTTGTTATGGCAGAACGGCGAAACTGCGCTCGCCTCTGCCGCCTTTAATCACATATTGTCCTGAGCGTCAAGCTGTGCAGTAGGATTCTGCATACGCTCGATGCTGTAGAAGGTGATCGCGTCGGACAATTTGTAGAGATAAACCTCGGCGGACGGTCTCTCGTTGCTTTCGCCTGTTTCATCGTATCCACCGGCGCCGTTGTTTCCGCCGCTAATATCCTTGCCACTGAGCTGGCGCAGTGCGTCCAGACCTGCGCCGCTTTCCATTTCGCTAATGCTCCTTTCGGACAAAGCGTCATAGAATTTGGTAACATCGCGATATTCAAGCGCGAGGCCGTCAATCATTACGGCTTTTCTGCTGCTTGTGCCGTTTTCGGTCTTTACATAGTCGTTTATCTCGTCGCAGAATTTGATGAGATCGTCATTGGTAAGCGCGGAAACCGTAAAGGAAACTCTGCTTGCGCCGATCGACATAGGAGTGCCGAGAGCGTTCTCCATAGCTACCCGGCGGGCAGCCAATCTGCTTTCCTCTTCCGTGGGTTCCATACCCTGGGTAGCGTAGGTCTTAAGAGCGTATTCAACGTTTTTGGGCGTGTAGAACGAAACGCCGAGTGTTCCGACACCGGGTTCTTCAACATCAAGCTCTTCAACTACGATGTTAGACTTGCACTGGAGAAGGAACTCTCTGAATGCGTCATCTGCCTCATAAGTTGCAAGCTCGGGGAAGAACATATCCGCCAGATGCTCGCCCTCCTGATAAGCGTCCAAAATCTGGTCTCTCAGCGGGTCTTTTTTGCTCTGCTTTGTTTTTGCGTCGTTAAGCTCTTTTTGCTTTTGAGTCAAGGTCTCTCTTGTGGAGCCGATTGCTTCTATCTTGGGCTTTATCAGCAGGAAAGCTCCAAGCGCCAGAATAACAATGGCAAGAATGATCATAGCGCCTATGCGCTCTTGTTTACTCAGCTTCATTATTCAGCCACCTCCGTATCTGCCGCATCACCGATGATATCCTTGTCGATATCGGTGTGCAATTCGTCGCTTCCCGGCTGAAGCTTCATATTGATCTCAAAGGAGAAGATCGTATCGTATTTCTTGTCTGCGGGCAGCGGTTCACCGGGATACAATCTCTTGTCTGCCGAAACATTCGCGGCAACCTCTTTCTGTCTTCCCAGATCCAGCAGGATAGCGAGAGTTCCGAAGTCGGAAATGTTGTCTTTAGCGAAGCCGGTGTATTCTACATTTGTGAAATACGGCTGGCCATACTTATTCAGTACGTTGTTTGTCAAGTAATTTGCGTAGCGCGAGGGTATCGACGAGGGGTCTCCCTTGCACAATCCTCTGAAGGAAATGTTTACGGTGTCGCCTTGTATCGAAATGGTCTGAATGTCAAGGAACTCGTTTTCTTTAAGAATGCTTCCGGTGTAATCCAGATTGCCCTGAGTGTATGCTTCGGAGGGCTGAGCGTCCGTGACAGAGACTGACGGAACCTTGGTACCGTACTTGTTGGCGTTTTTAAGCTTGGGCAGCGGCTCTCTGAGCTTATCGACTACGAGAGACTGCGCCTTGGGCTGGTAGTTAAACAGCATAACCGCGCTTTTTACCGTGCTGTTATAGCTGTTGAAGCCTGCGAGCATTACCTCGCGGTCGTCAACGATCTGGCAGTCGTTCTTGAGCTTGGGATCGTCGATCTGAGTCTGGATCTTATCAATATCCGAGTGGAGCTTGCTGTCATAAGCGGTGACGCCCATGTAAACCGCGCCGACCACAGCCGCAGAAGCGATAATGGTTCCCAAAAATGCAAGCAGTGTGCCGCTCGAGCCTTTGGATTCCTTCGCAGAGGTCGCCTCCAAGAGGTTAATGTGCTCCAATTCCTTGTTGCGGCGGTAAAGAGCACCGATAGCGTTTGCGTACTTTGTGAAGTCGAACTGCGCCGTAGTGACTATCGAGGTAGGCATCGAAAGCATATTCGACGGTACGTTGAACGAGGAGATCGCATTGGAGATCTCGATAAAGCTGTCGATCTCTCCGTAGAACAGGATTTCCTGAAGCGGCTTGGTGTTCTTTCTCTGTCTGATGAACTGGATCATTCTGAACAGATTGTCGTAAACCGCGCGTGTTACATAATCGGGTGCGTTTTCGTAGTCGTTGGGGTCGATGTTTGAGAATCTTGAGAACGCGAGCTGATTGTTCTCATAGAGGTTCATGTTGAGGAAGTTCTTGTCGATCTGGATAAGCAGCATCGGCATTCTGTCCGCCATTTTGGGAGTGTTGGTGATAAGGCGGGTTACGGAGTTGTTGGAGATGCTCACGCCCTTAAGCTGCAGACCGATGTGGGAGAACAGTCTGGTATATCCGTCAACCAGTCTCTGGGGACAAGCCGCTGCGATAACCTTCAGCATCTTGTTCTTTTCCTCGTCCTCGGTCTCTCCGGCTATAGTAAATGATATGTTGAATTCGCTTGTTACGTTCATCTCGGACTGGATCATAGCCTCGATGACTGCTGCGTTTTTCATGTTCTTCGGTTTTGCGATCGTCATTTCCTTGTAAACTATGGAGCTGGAGGTAATGGAAACGATAGCTTCCTTTTCCTTGATATCTCTTGTTTTGATGATATCATTCAGCTCTGCCGCAACCATAGGAACATCGGTTACATAACCGTTTGAAACCATTCCCGGGGATAACTCGCGCATATCCGCGTCCTGAATACGGATCTTGTTTCCGCTGTGAACGCCTCTGACGAGCTTTATTTGTCTATCGGTAATATCTATCGAAAGCATATTTTCACCTCATACATATTAAATAGTGTTATCGGACTCCGTCCGGATTAAGAAATGTTTGTCATGCTGCCGTAGAGCATCGGGAACATACCCGCGAGGAACAAACCGATCGCTATACCCATGATAATGATCATCAGCGGTTCCATCATACCAACCAACTTGGTGATAGCGGCGTCCGCTTCTTCTTCGTAATACTCTGCAGCCTTGCCAAGGATGACATCCAGCGTACCGGATTCCTCTCCGACATATATAATTGAGGTAAACATACCCTCAAATATTCCTGTTTTTTCGATTGCCTTTGACATACTCTCGCCGAGCTTGATGTCGTTTACAACATCCTCAAAGCGCTTCTTGACATAAGAGTTCCCGACAACCGATATGGACTTTTCAATACACTCTACCATCTGCAAGCCCGCGCCGTAGAGGTTTGACATATTTCTCGCGAAGCTGCCGGTGTAGATCGTGGCTACAAGGGCGCCGACCTTAGGTATCTTCAGCAGAAGTTCGTCCATGCGAAGTCTTGTGGCGGGGGTCTTCAGCAGCATCGCCAGGGCTACGATTATGGCGACGATTACGATAACATAAACATACCACTGATTGATGAGCGAATCGGAGAACGCCATAAGCGCCTTTGAAAGCGGCGTCATATCCTCCTCCGCCATCATACTGCCGAACTGCGGGAGTACGGCGGTAAACAGCAGCACGATAACCGCAAGCAGCAATACAAGCAGGATGATAGGGTAAACCATTGCGGATTTTGCCTTGTTTGCTGTTTTGTTTGCGTTTGCGTAGTGATCCGAAAGTCTGGTGAGCATCTGGTCGAGAGTACCGGAAGCCTCACCCGCGGCAACCATGCTCACAAACATATCGGGGAATACGCCCGGCTTTGTATGTAGAACGTCCGAAAAGGCTTTACCTTTCTGAACCTCCTCATAGATATCGAGCAATACAGCTTTTGCTTTTTTGTTTTCCTGCTGATCCTGAAGGATGTGCAGCGCTCTTACCAGCGACAGACCCGCCGAAGTCATTGACGCGAGCTGACGGCTGATAAACGAGACTTCCTTGGTCTTGAACTTGTACTTTACGTCCGCGACGCCTCCGCCCAGATTTCGGTAGCTTGTGACATACAGTTTGCGCTCCCTCAATTTTGCTTGAAGGTCCTTGTAGTCTTCGGCAATCTCCGAACCTCTGACGGTTTTTCCGTTCGCATCGGTGGCAACATAAGAGAACTTATCCACCTGAAAACCTCCGTTCCCCAACAATTGGTTGTTTAAATTAAGCGGGCGTTGGTTATTTCAGGGCGCAATTACCCCAACCCGCTCCTGTGGTAAGTACATTATACCACACAATTTAATCTTTTTCAAGTACTTTAATATCAAGTAGCAAAGTCAACTTAGTAGAAATTCAACAGCCCGTTATGTGCATTTTACACAAAAAACGCCCCGCTCGGCAAATTATGGGCATTTTGAGCGGTCGGCTATTATGTGAATTATGGGATTTTATGGGAAAACATCTTGATTTTGGCGCGATAATGTGTTATAATAATCACGAGTGTTCTGAAAACACATTTCCGCCGGAAAAGGAGAATAGCTATGATCGATAAAACATTGCTGAAAAACGACTTTGAGGATATCCTGCGCGATCTGCACCTTCGGGGCAAAGAGCGCACGCCCGCCGAGCTTCACGACGCGCTTTCCCGCGCCATCATGAAGCAGGCTGTGCCGATGATGAACTGCAGCGCGCCCAGCGGCAGAAGCGCTTCCTATCTGTCCATGGAGTTTCTTGTGGGACGCGCGGTGTACAACAACATTCTATGCCTGGGGCTGCACGATTACGCCGAGGAACTGTTGAAGGAAGCGGGCGGAAGCCTTAACGATTTTGAGGAAATTGAGGACGCCGCTCTCGGAAACGGCGGACTCGGACGTCTCGCGGCGTGCTTTTTGGACAGCGCGGCGACCATGAAGCTCCCCTTGACGGGCTACGGGATCCGCTATAAATACGGCTTGTTCAAGCAGACAATCGAAAACGGCTTCCAGCGCGAGCAGGCGGACGACTGGACCCGCTTCGGCGACCCGTGGAGCATCCGCGCCGACAACGACGTTGTGACCATTCACTATTCCACCGGAGACGTAAAAGCGGTTCCTTACGATATGCCGATCTTCGGTTATAAAAACGATTTCGCGGGAACGCTGCGCCTGTGGCAGGCGGAGCCGATAAGCGCGTTCGATTTCGACGCGTTCAACCGCCAGGATTATCTGGGAGCGGCAAAGGGTCAGATCGAGGCCGAGAACATCAGCGGCACTCTCTACCCCAACGACGACGCCCGTCCCGGAAAGATTCTTCGCTTAAAGCAGGAATACTTCTTCAGCGCGGCTTCGATGGCGGATCTTGTGAGAAAGCACCTTGCTACGGGACGCGAGCTTAACGCCTTCGCGGAATTCAATGCCGTTCAGCTCAACGACACCCACCCCGTTATCGCTATCCCCGAGCTTATCAGAATTCTCACCAAGGAACACGGAATGTCCTTCGCGAATGCTATGGAGGTCGCGAAAAAGACGTTCAGCTACACCAATCACACCATCATGGCGGAGGCTCTCGAAAAGTGGGACTGCGGCATTGTCGAGGAGCTTCTCCCCGAGGTCTACGCGATAATCCTGCGCATAAACGAGGAATTCATCTCCGATATGTACCGCCGCGGAGTTCCCAAAACAAAGATCGAGCAGATGCAGCCCGTATCCGGCGGCATGGTTCACATGGCGAAAATGGCTATCTACTGCTCGCGCTTTATCAACGGCGTTGCCAAGATACACACCGAGATCCTTAAAAAGGATGCGCTTCCCGAGTGGTACGAGATGTTCCCCGAACGGTTTAAGAACATGACAAACGGCATTACTCCGCGCCGTTGGCTGGCGCTTTGCAATCCCAGCCTTTCCGACATGATCACCGAGCTTCTGGGAAGCGACGCGTGGGTAACCGATCTGTCCAAGCTCCGCGAGCTTCGCAAATACGCCGACGACAGGGCGATGCTCCAGCGTTTCAACGAAATAAAATACAGAAACAAGGCGGCTCTCTCGCAGTATATCAAGGAGCACGAGGGCGTTGATATCGACCCCAACTCGATGTTTGATATTCAGATCAAGAGACTTCACGAATACAAGAGACAGCTGCTCAACGCATTCTCGATCCTGTATATTTACTTCGGACTCAAGGACGGAAGCATCGCGAACTTCGCCCCGACAACGTTTATTTTCGGCGCGAAATCCGCTCCCGGCTACGCCAGAGCAAAGGCGATAATCAAGTATATCAACGAGATCGCCAAGCTCGTAAACGAAGACGCTTCGATAAACGGCGCGCTGAAGGTCGTATTCGTTCAGAACTATAATGTTTCCTACGCGGAAAAGCTGGTGGTTGCGGCGGACATCTCCGAGCAGATATCCACAGCCGGCACCGAGGCTTCCGGCACCGGCAACATGAAGTTTATGCTCAACGGCACAATGACCCTCGGCACCTACGACGGCGCGAATGTCGAGATATGCGAGGAGGCAGGCGAAGAGAACAACTATATCTTCGGCGCGAGGGTGGAGGATCTGGCTCAGAGAATGCCGAACTACGATCCCAGAAAGCTGTATTCGGAGAATACCCGTATCGCGCGTGTTCTCAACACCCTTATCGACGGCACCTTTGATGACGGCGGAAACGGCTCGTTCAGAGAGCTGTACTATTCGCTGCTGGACGGCGCGAGCTGGCACAGAGCCGATCACTATTATTTGCTGGGCGACCTTGAGAACTACGTTCAGGCAAAGCTCAAAGCAAACAGCGACTTTAACTTCAACCACGACGAATTCATCAAGAAGTGCTGGATAAATATGACAAGCGCGGGCAAATTCAGCTCCGACCGCACCATTGCGGACTACGCCGAGGAGATCTGGCAGATCAGACCCGACGGCGGAAACAGTTGATTGCGGCAGGTTATTGCAAAATTTTCGCGAATTTCTCAAAAAATGCTTGACAAGCAGGAAAAAATCTGCTATAATAATTAAGTTAACGCCAAAATCGGCGTTTACCCCTTTCCTGCGCTTAGGGCGTAGGATATATATCCATAAGGAGGTGCTTTTATAATGGCAAAGCTTAGCGAAAAGTATGAGGCAGTTATCGTCTTCTCGCTCAAAAAGGACGAGGAGCAGATAAAGGCGCTCACCGAAAAGTTTTCGGAGCTTATCAAGGCAAACGGTACTCTTACCAATGTCGACGAGTGGGGCAAGAGAAAGCTGGCTTACGAGATCAATTATGAGGCAGAGGGATACTATGTTCTCTATAATTTCGAATCCAAGCCCGATTTCCCCATGGAGCTCGAGCGTATCATTAACATTACCGACGGCGTTTTGCGCTCGGTAGTTGTTCTCGCAAAGTAATCGAACGGTGTCTGACAGATTAGAGGTGTTTTCGTGAATAAGGTTATCATGATGGGTCGTATTGTAAACGACTTAGAGCTTAAGACCAGCCCTCAGGGGGTTCCCGTTTGCTCGTTCAGAATCGCGGTCGACAGGAATTTCCAGAGAAAGGGAGAGGAACGCAAGTCCGATTTCTTTAATGTTGTCGCTTGGCGCGCAAACGCCGAGTTTCTTACAAGATATTTCTCAAAGGGGAGAATGATCCTCGTTGAGGGAGAGATGAACACAAGGCAGTACACCGACAAAAACGGAAACCCCAGCACCTGGTACGAGATCGTCACGGACAGGCTTTATTTCACAGGAGAAAAGGCAAACGGCGGCTCTAACAACGGTATGATGAGCTACGGACCGCAGTCCTACGGCGAACCGCCCGCGGACAACGGCTATTCCGCGCCCGCTCCCGCGAGCAGCGCGCCTGCGCCCGATTTCTCTTCCGCTGACGACGACGAGTATCCGTTCTGATCGAGAACAAGCAGTTTTAATCGAAACGATCACAGATTAATACAGGAGGTAAGGTATCATGGCTGAAAAAATGGAAAAGTCCGCTCATCCCGTAAAGCGCGCGCGCAAGAAGGTTTGCCAGTTCTGCGCTGACAGAGCGGAATTCATCGACTACAAGGATATTGCGAAGCTCAAGAAGTATATGACCGAGCGCGCAAAGATCCTGCCCCGCAGAGTAACGGGCTGCTGCGCTTATCACCAGAGAGCGCTCACTACCGCTATCAAGAGAGCAAGACAGCTAGCATTGATCCCCTATGTAGCAGACTAACAGACTGTCGATAAGCCCTCATCTGCGTCGTCAGCCGCACCTCGGCAGCCACAAAGGCTAGCCGAGGCACGGCTTCCTAGCATCTGAGGACTTCTCAACAGTCTGTAAACAAAACAGTCCCCCTTAATGGGGGACTTTATTTTATTCTGCCAGAAACTCGCATATCTTATTTGAAAATCCAACAGGATCCTCGATAGGCATACCCTCGATGAGCAGCGCTTGCGAATAGAGAATATCCGCGTAATCGCCTGCTTTATCTTTGTCGGATTCGTAAAGGGATTTCAGCTTCGCGAAGATCGGGTGATTGGGATTGATCTCAAGGACCTTTTGCGCCTTTGCGCCCTCGCCGTTCGGCATTGCGGAAAGCACCTTTTCCATCTCGACCGACAGCGCGCCCTCACTGGTAATGCAGACGGGGTGGTTCTTAAGACGCTGCGAGAGCTTAACCGCCTTTACCTTGCCCGCGAGCTTCTCGGTCATAAAGTCGAACAGAGATTGATTATCCTCCTGTTCCTTTTGGATTTCCTGCTTTTCCTCCTCGGATTCTAACCCTAAGTCGTCTGCGGAGACGGACTTGTATTCCTTTCCGTCGAGGTCGTGCATCATTTGCAGGCAGAATTCGTCAACGTGATCGGTGAGATAAAGTATCTCAAAACCTTTGTCGCGGACAAGCTCGGTCTGCGGGAGGCTTTCGATGCGCGAAACGCTGCTTCCGCTGGCGAAGTAGATGAACTGCTGATCCTCCTTCATTCGCGAAACATACTCCTCAAGCGTAGTCATACCGCCGTTTGAGGTCTTGAACATCAGCAGATCCTGAAGCTCCGCCTTGTTGGTGCCGTAGCTCTCGTAAATGCCGTATTTGATCTGTGTTCCGAAGGTCTCGAAGAATTTTTCGTACTTTTCGCGGTCGTTTTTCTGGAGTTTTTTCAGCTCGTTCTTGACGGATTTCTCGATGCTCTTGGCGATGACTTTCAGTTGTCTGTCATGCTGGAGCATTTCGCGGGAAATATTCAGCGACAGGTCCTCGCTGTCAACAAGTCCCTTTACAAAGCTGAAATAATCGGGCAGCAGATCGCCGCATTTCTCCATTATCATAACGCCCGAGGAATATAGCTGAAGTCCCTTTTCAAAAGACTTTGAATAGTAGTCGTAGGGAGCCTTTTCGGGAATATACAGCAGCGCCGAATAGGTCGCCGTGCCCTCGGTTCTTGAATGAATATGCAGCAGCGGATCGGTGTAGTCGTAGAATTTGTCTTTGTAGAATTGGTTGTAGTCCTCGTCTTTCAGTTCGGATTTGGACTTTTTCCAAATGGGGATCATGGAGTTGAGCGTTTCGGCAACAACTTCTTTCTCATACTCGGGATCGACGCCGTCAACGCCGGTTCCCTCCTTAAGACGCTCGTGTTCCACGTCCATTTTTATGGGATAGCGGATGTAATCGGAATATTTCCGAACCAGCTCCTTGATTTTATAGGGAGTGAGGAATTCGTCGTAATTCTCCTCCTCGGTGTTGTCCTTTATCTCAAGGGAAATAACAGTGCCGTGAGAATCCTTTTCCGCCTCGGATATCGTATAGCCGTCCACGCCCTCGCTCTGCCACATAAACGCCTTGTCGCTTCCGAACGCCTTGGAAATAACCGTAACGCGCTTTGCCACCATAAACGCCGAATAGAAGCCTACGCCAAACTGACCGATGATATCAACGTCCCCGGTTTTTTCATTATTTTCGTTTTCTTTTTTGAACGCGAACGAGCCGCTTTGCGCTATCGTGCCGAGATTATTCTCCAGCTCCTCGGCGGTCATTCCTATGCCGTTGTCGGAGATGGTAAGACGGCGCGCGTCCTTGTCCGATTCTATTTTTATCTCCATATCCGAGCGCGTCACCGCCTCCGCGGAGTTGTCGGACATTGATTTGAAATACAGCTTGTCCATAGCGTCGGAGGCGTTTGAGATAAGCTCGCGCAAGAATATCTCCTTGTGCGTGTAGATCGAGTTTATCATCATCTCCAGCAGCCGCTTGGATTCCGCTTTGAATTCTTTTGTTTCACTCATAAAATCAACCTCTTTATAAACGATTTAGCACTCTCGATATTAGAGTGCTAATTATATTATACACCTTTTTCAAAAAAAATCAAGGGGTTTTTGCACAAGTTTTTGGGTGAATTTTTGTGGAATCGCACGAAAACAGCCCGCTTAAAAAAATAGATCAAATATTTGCAGCTTTTTGGAAGTCTGTGTGGTATTATATTTGAAAGGGAATATGAAGCGACCGCCCGGTGAAAATCGGCTGAAGGCTTTGTTATGACAGTTATTCATCAGAAGCCGCATTTTGACCAAAGCGCCGTTTTTCTGCATACAGTAAACGTCAAATATTTTTGATGTTTACTGTTGAATTGATTTTGGAGGTGTTTTACGATGAGAGGTATTTAGTTAATAACACTTTCGATCCTGTGCATAAATCTTTTCTATATTAATTGGTGGAGCAATAAAAATGGGGTGTCTAATTATGAAGAAAATATTTTCTATTATTACAGTTTGCGTAATATGCATTTTTACATTTACCGCCTGCAACCAATCCACAAAAGAGTTTTCAGATGTGGAACTCGTGAAGTGGGGTGAAGCTGACAGAATATTGCACTATTCCCTTGAAGAACTGGAAAAGGATTGCGATATTGCCGTAGTCGGTACATTTGTCGGTGATTCTACTCAAGATATAACTTATCAATATAGTGACGATTTTGGCAAGGAAATAATACTCGGCGTAAAATCCTTTAACACAATTGAGGTTAAACAAGTTCTTATGGGGGATATAAATGTAGGCGATACACTCAATGTTTCTCAAAGATATGGCGTTGTTGACGATCGTCTTATAACAATGAGTGAGTTGACTCCGATGATCAAGGGAGATACATGGATTTTCTTCCTTTACAACAACTACGATTCGGGGATCTATGTTTGCTGCGGCGACAGCGACGGGCGCTACCCTCTGCCGAACAGCGTAAATAAAACACTTGCGGTGACAAAGTTCTCAAATCTCGGCGTTTACGACGAGCTCGATTTCAAGAGCGGAATTTACAGCGAGATCCTCGAAAAGTACGACATCTGATAAAAAAACAGGAGCGTCATATGTAGATGATAATGGTAAAACTCGTTATGTGCCTTATTCTGTAATGAATCGAGGCTTTCCATATGATAACAATGGTTCAACAGCACCTACAGTAACACAACATGACAGAGCCAATTTGATAGTGAAATGGGGGGCATAATTATGAAGAAAATTATTTCTATAATTACCGTTTGTGCGGCTTGCTTTCTGACGCTTACTGCTTGCAGCCGTGAGCCAAAGGAGTTTGAGGGCTTGAAGTTTGTCAAGTGGGGCGCAGGCAACAGAGCAGAGTATTATAAGCTCGATGATTTGGAAAATGCAAGCGTTGCCGTCGTGGTTGGAACTTTTGTGGAGGACGCCGAACAAAAGGTACAATATCAATACAACGCAGCCTTCAGCAAAGAAATTGTTTCTTGGGTAAATTCGTATAATACAATTGAGGTGTCAAGGGTGCTTAAGGGCGATGTTGAGGTAGGTGACAATCTCAAACTGACTCAATTGTATGCGGTTGTTGACGGACAGCTTATAACTATGAGCGACCTGACTCCGATGGTAAAGGGTGATACTTGGATTTTCTTTTTGGATTGTGAAGAAGGCTCGGATATTTATTGGGTAACAGGCGACAGCGACGGTCGCTATCCCGTATCAAGCAACACAAACAAAACGCTTGCGATCACTCAATATTCCAACCTCGGCGTTTACAAAAAGCAAAACTTCAAGAGCGGAATTTACAGCGAGATCCTCGAAAAGTACGACATCTGACACAAAAGCGAAAACAGGAGCGTTATCCGCTCCTGTTTTTTGTATGGCAAAAGCAATCCGAAAGGTGGTCGTCCACCATTCCCACCGCCTGCATAAACGAGTAGATAATAGTCGAGCCCACGAACTTAAAGCCGCGCTTTTTAAGCTCCGCGCTTATTTTATCCGAAAGCGGAGTGTTCGCGGGAACGTCTGACATCGACTTGGGGTGATTGATTATCGGGGTGTTGTCTACAAAACCCCAAATGAATTTATCAAAGCTGCCGTATTCCTTTTGGATGTCGAGAAACGCTTTGGCGTTTGTAACCGCCGCGGAAATTTTTCTGCGGTTGCGGATTATTTCGGGGTTTTCGGCAAGCTGCGCGAGCTTTTTCTCACCGTAACCTGCGATCTTTTTCGGATCGAAGTTGTCGAACGCCTTGCGGAACGCCTCGCGCTTTTTCAGCACCGTTATCCACGAAAGCCCCGCCTGCATTCCCTCTAATATCAGCATTTCAAACAGCCGTCTGTCGTCGTGAACGGGGCGTCCCCATTCATTGTCGTGGTAGTCAATGTAGATCTGCTCGGTGCCCGCCCAGGGACACCTGACGATTTTCTTCATTTTATTCCTCCAAAAAATTTTCGCAATTTTTGAAAGTAATATTCGCTCTCTTTTTGTTCAAAATAATAAGGCAACCTAATAAAACGAAAGGGGAATTTTTATGGCAAATTTTAAAAACAAACAGAGCGAGGAGATCCTTAAGGCGATTTACAGAAACGCCGATATCGCGTATGCGGCAAGCAACGACGTTTTAAAACGCTGCCGCAACAACGAGTTGGCGCAGGAGATCAATTCTCAGAAGGAGCGCTATAAATCCGTGGCGAGCCGCGCGCGCAGCGAGCTTGCAAAACGCGGAGAACCGGCGCGCCAGGCTTCGTCGTATGTGAGAAATATGACCCGAATGGGTATCGCTATGAGAACCGCCTCTGACAAGAGCAGCGCAAATCTCGCGAAAATAATGCTCCAGGGAACTACTATGGGAATAGTTGATATTCAGCACGCGGTCAACCGCTCGCATTCCGCGGAAGCCCCGATACGCGAGAGCGCCGAGCAGCTGCTCCGCCGCGAGCAGGATTTTTGCGACGGATTAAAGAGGTTTTTGTGAGAACGCTTCCAGAATATATTCCCTGCGACGTTCGCGCGGGCGCGGGAAAATCGCTTCATTCCCCGATAAAATGCGAGGAAAAAAGCCACCTTAACTAGCCGTTTACAACGTTCCCGTCAATAATATTCTGTAAAACGGTCTGCGCGCGCTGTCTTTGCTCGTCTCTTTTTTCCGCCTTTTTGGAATCGTCGTCTTTCTGCGCGCGAATGAGAATAAACACGCTTTCGGGGCAATCGTTCCAATCGGCGCTTGATGCAAGCTCTGTGTCGGAAACTCGCATACCGCTGTTCTCATACAGTGATTTTTCGGGATAGATTTCCGTAAGATCGAGAAAATCGTCTCTGTTAAAGCCGTCCTTGCCGTAAACCAATTCGGCAAAGCCCTCGTCGGTTATGATCATCTGACCTGTTCCGTCGTGGATCTCGTTTGAGAACTTCTGTGTCTGTGAGATATAATACTCTCCCGTTTCCTCGCCTGCCGTAAGGTCTATATACGCAGCTCTTATGATAATTTTCCCGTCCTCGTTGAAGTCGGGGCAATATTTCTCGAGAGCAGCTTTAAGCTGTTCGGCATGGGAATAAAGCTCCGAGTCTTGCCGGGTCGCTATCACCATCATGTTAAGGTCTTCATTTTCGCGGGAGATCGTTTGCAATACCAGAAATCCAATCAAAGCCACGACGACTATTACGCTTATAATTATCCATTTGTAATAGTAAAAGAAATTCTCCACCTTTTCAAAATTATTCAATTCGCGGTAGGTTCTTTGTTCTCTGTCGGGCAAAGGCTCAATATCTTCAGCAAGCCCTTGCCGAACCATAAGGAGCTTGCGGCGCTCGTCATTCAGATTATCCAAAAAAATAACCTCCTTACAACACAGAGGTAAGAGCGCATACTCTTACCTCTAATTTTTGTCAAGCTAATGGTCTCATTGTCGGGAACAGCAGCACGTCGCGTATGCTGGGGGAATCCGTCAGCAGCATTACCAATCTGTCGAAGCCGAAGCCCAATCCGCCCGTAGGGGGCAGTCCGTATTCCAGCGCGGTGATGAAGTCGTCGTCCACCTGCGCGTCGTTTCCGCCCTGCGCGCGCTTTGCCGCAACCTGCTTTACAAAGCGTTCCTTCTGGTCGAGCGGGTCGTTAAGCTCGGAGAACGCGTTGCCGAATTCCGTGCCGTTTATGAAATATTCAAATCTCTCTGTAAACGCGGGACAGTCGGGCTTTCTCTTTGCCAGCGGAGAATTCTCCACGGGATAATCGTAAATGACCGTCGGCTGGATCAGCTTGTCCTCGACGAACGCCTCGAAAAACGCGATAAGAACATGACCCTTTGTGGAATTTGCGTCCACGCCGTCTTCAACGCCCTTTGCCTTTGCACAGGCACGCGCTTCCTCGTCGGTTTTCCAGTCGTTGTAATCAACGCCAGCGTATTTCTTGACCGCCTCGATCATAGTGAGGCGCTCCCACGGCTTGCCGACAGCGATCTCTTTGCCTTGATAGGTAACGGTGTCGGTGCCGCAGACGTTAAGCGTTACGGTCCTGTAAAGCTCCTCGATAAGATCCATCATATCGAAATAATTGATGTATGCCTGATACATTTCGATAGAAGTGAATTCGGGATTGTGCGTCGCGTCCATTCCCTCATTGCGGAATATTCTTCCCACCTCATAAACCTTATCGAAGCCACCCACGATAAGGCGCTTCAGATACAGCTCAGTCTCTATTCTCAAATACATATCAATGTCGAGAGCGTTGTGGTGGGTCTTGAACGGACGTGCAGCCGCGCCTATTTCAAGCGGCAGCAGAACGGGCGTATCCACCTCGATATAGCCGTGGCTGTCGAGGAATTTGCGTATTTCGCTGAGAATTTTCGAGCGCTTAACGAAAACGTCCTTGACGTCGGGGTTTGCGATAAGGTCGAGATAGCGTTTTCTGTAACGCTCCTCCTTGTCCTTTAATCCGTGCCACTTTTCGGGCAGCGGCAGCAGCGACTTCGACAGAAGTGTGATCTCTTTTGCGTGAACGGATATCTCGCCGCGGCGGGTCTTGAAAACAAAACCCTTTACGCCGACGATATCGCCCAAGTCCCACTTCTTGAATTCCGCGAAATTCTCCTCGCCGATCTCGTCGATCTTAACATAGACCTGCATTCTGTCCGAGCTGTCGCGGACGTCGATGAAATTCGCCTTTCCCATATCGCGCCATGACATAATTCTTCCCGCGATAACCACATCCTGATTTTCGAGTTCCTCAAAACGCTCGCGAATCTCGCTGTTGTAGATGGTCACGGGATAT
Organism: Oscillospiraceae bacterium; assembly: GCA_022508965.1. Lineage (GTDB taxonomy): Bacteria > Bacillota > Clostridia > Oscillospirales > Ruminococcaceae > CAG-115. Next base: position 6,192 of record JAFLUD010000004.1, on the reverse strand, counting down.
TTTGTGATCGTGTATGGATCCTTGCCGCTTTCCTTAAGACCCTGCAGCTTTTCGAGACGAACTCTGTGCTGTTCGTCCAGCTCTTCTTGTGTGAGTTCTACGATCTCTTCGTTTTCTGACATATATTACTCCTCGTCGTCTTTTCTTATTTCCAAAATCTTAAAGCCGATAACTCCCGAGGGGGTCTCGACCTCTACCTCGTCGCCAACCGCGTGATCGAGAATAGCCGCGCCGATAGGGGATTCGTCCGACATTTTCCCGCTGTTTATATCGGCTTCTTTGGTACCTACCATCTTGAATTCCATTTCCTCGTCCATTTCCATATCGAGGATCTTAACAGTGGTTCCGATGCCGACCTTTTCGGTGGAAATGTCGTCGTCGTCAATGACCTGCGCGTGGGCGAGAGTCTGCTCGATCTCGGCGATTCGGGATTCTATGATGCCCTGCTCGTTTTTGGCTTCGTCGTATTCGCTGTTCTCGGAAAGATCGCCGAACGACAGCGCTACCTTTATTTTCTCGGCAACCTCGCGTCTGCGCACCGAGCGCAGCTCGTCAAGCTCGTCTTTAAGCTGTTTTTCACCTTTTCTGGTTAATACAGTGCTGGGTTTGTTCATAACTTTCCTCCTGTAATATTGACAGTTAACTGCCGTTAATTTATATAATTATATTTTACTGTTGATTTCCCGATCCGGTCGGTTCGTTTTGTCCTGTCTGTCCGGCTATTTCGGGCGAGAGAATTTCCAAAGCCTTTTGAAGCTGGGTGTCGGATTCTCTGGTGAGATACTCGATAGTCGAGCCCATGGGAAGCTCCATGATATAGTCGGGCTTGAGTCCCACGCCGTCATACGGCTCGGATTTCGACGGAATTATCTTCGCCGTGGATATCGTAAGTCCGCTTCCGTCGGAGAATCCGTAGGTTGCCTGCATGACCGCTTTCCCGTAGGTCTGGGTGCCTATCAGGACTGCGCCGTACTCGTCTCTCAGCGCAACCGCGAAAAGCTCCGCCGCGGAGGCTGTTCCGCCGTCCACGAGGATCGCTATCGGAATATTCAGCGACTCTTCGGAGTCGGTCTCGATAAGGGTCTTTGTTGCGCCGTCGGCATATTCGGCGGTTGCCACAACTGCCGAGGTAATGAGCCTGTTAAGCATCGGTTTAAGCGCCGAGACAACACCTCCGCCGTTTTGCCGAATGTCGATCACCAGCGCCCGCATATTTCTAGCCTTAAGGGAGTTCAGCGATGTGGTGAACTGATCGGAGGTCTTTTCGTTAAAGGTGGTGATCTTGATGTAACCGACATTGTTGTCCAACAGCTCGTCGGTTACGGATTCTATTTCTATCTGCTGACGGATAAGCGTAACGGACATTTCCTCGCCGTCGCGAACCAGGCTTAGCGAGAGTTTGGTTCCGATATCTCCCGAGATTCGCTCAAACGCTGCGTTGCCGTCCATACCCAGCAGGCTTCTGCCGTCGATAGCGGTTATGACGTCGCCCACCATAAGACCATTCGTCTGCGCGGAGCTGTTTTTATATATTCGGGTAATTATCAGATATCCGCTGCCGTCCTCCGCGGCCTCAAAGCCCGCGCCGCTTACAACGCCGCTTGTGGTCTGCTGGAGCATATAGTAGGAATTCGCCTGCATATACGACGCGTATCTGTCGCCGATCCCGCTTACATAGCCGTTGATTATCGCGGTTTCAAGGGATTCGTCAACGATTTGTCCGGCGCCGATATAGTTGCTGCGGACGATAGCGTCCATTTCCTTGAGCTTTTCATAAACGCCCGCATATTTTTCGCTGCTGGCGATCTTGGAGTTGTAGATTTTCAGCGACACAGTCCATGTAAGCACGAAGGTTATCGCGCAGCCTATCGCTATCAGGCTTATGGCAATGCCGAGAGATATTTTCCTGTTCACAGAATAATATTCCTTTCAAGTCTATACTTTTAGATATTTTCCCATACTTATCATAGTTCCAGTGGCTCCGAGCAGCGCGCCCGCAAGGCAGCAAGCCCCGAGGACGATCCAGCACACGTTCCCGAACGGGAGCAGGTTGAAGAATCCGAACATCTCCCATAGCGTAAGATTGTCGGTAAACAGCGAGAAAATAGAATCGTATATGAACCAAGTCAGTCCCCACGCGGCAACACCCGCAACGATCCCCACAAAGCAGCCCTCCACAAAGAACGGCAGCTTTATAAAGCCGTTTGTGGCTCCCACATATTTCATGATGGTGATCTCGCTTCGGCGGGCGAAAACGCTGGTTCGTATGGTGTTTGAGATTATTACAACGCTCACTACGATAAGCGTTAAAAGCATCGCGACGATGATTACCGTGAATCTGTTTCGGATATTTACAAGCGCGTTCGCGAAGTCGTACGGAGCCTTGACCTGCTCCACGCCGTCGATTCCCGAAACCGCCGTTACGGTCGCCTGGATCTTCGACAGATCGGTCACGCGCGCCAAAAACGTTTCGGGCATGGGGTTTTCCTCGATATATTCAAACAGTCCGGCGTATTCCGCCATATCCTCTTTGAAGTTTTTAAGCGCCTCTTCCTTGGAGTAATATTTTATGTTGGAGAGATTTCCGTTGCTGTGAAGAACGGCGCTGATGTGCTCCACCTGTGCCTCGGTGGCGTTTTTCTCGACATATATGGTAATTTCGTTGGTATTCTCGATGTTGCCCATAACGATGTTCACGTTCATCATAAACAGCACCGTGCAGCTCACCTGAAGCAGGCTTACCAGCAGGATCGAGAAGCTCGCGAACGACATTATGAAGTTCTTCCAGACGGAGGATAACCCTTTTTTTACCAGATAGCTTACATTACTCGTCCTCATCGTTGCCTCCGATCGTTTCGTCAAAGGTAATCTCACCTTTTTGGATGTTGATTATTCTTCCTCCGAAATAACGGACCAGGTCGTGCTCGTGGGTGATCATTACCACCGTTGTTCCGCAGCGGTTGATCTCCTTGAGCAGTCCCACCAGCTCGTAAGAACGCTTGGGGTCGAGGTTTCCCGTCGGCTCATCTACGATGAGGAGTCCCGGGTCGTTGGCGAGTGCTCGCGCAATGGCAACTCTCTGCTGTTCGCCGCCCGAAAGCTCGCGCGTTTTGCACTTAGCCTTGTGGGCAAGCTCTACGAGATTGAGCACATACGGAACTCTCTGGCGAATCGCGCGGTTGGACTTGTCGGCAATTCTCAGCACGAACGCCACGTTTTCATAAACCGTATAATCCTGTATAAGGCGGAATTCCTGAAAAACCACCCCGATCGAGCGGCGGAATTTCGCGATCTTGTTTCCCTTCAGCTTGGAGAGGCTGTAACCGTTTACGAAAACTCTTCCGGAGCTTGGCACAAGCTCCCGCATCATGAGCTTCATAAGCGTGGATTTTCCCGCGCCGCTTTCGCCCACGATAAATACGAACTCGCCGTCGTTTATTCTGAGATTTATGTCTATCAGCGCGTCCACGCCGCTGGCGTAGTGCACGTTGACGTTTTTCATTTCTACCATTTAAAGCTCCCCCTTAAAAATACTGTGTTGAATTTTCCCGTTATTTTTCTCTAAGATTGTTCACATGGCTTGCCCCTTAAACAAACCACAAGGCCGAATTGAATTCCGCTTCGCGAAATTCAAACCTAACCTTTTGCTTCGCAAAAGGTTCATGTAGCTTGACCCTTAAACAAACCACAAGGCTATCCCATCTGCATTTTACTATCGCAAAATGCAGACCGAACAGCCGAAATTTATTGAATTTATCAGAACTTAGTAGGATTTGCCGCGAGGTATTTCTTGACCATAAGCGCGATTTTGAAAATTATCGCGTGGTCAAACTCGCGCAGGTCAAGACCCGTGAGCTTTTTGATCTTGTCCAGGCGGTAAACCAGGGTATTTCTGTGTACAAACAGCTTTCTGGAGGTCTCGGAGACGTTCAGGCTGTTCTCAAAGAACTTCTGTATCGTAAACAGCGTCTCGTGATCGAGCGACTCGATGGAGTTCTTCTTGAATACCTCTTTGAGGAACGTATCGCACAGCGTTGTCGGCAGGTGATAGATAAGACGTGCGATGCCGAGGTTGTCGTAAGAAACGATGTTCTTGTCGGTATCGAACACCTTTCCTACCTCGAGGGCGGTCTGCGCCTCCTTAAACGAGCGCGCAAGCTCCTTTACTCCCAGAACGGGAGTTCCGATGCCGACGTTTACCTTGGTGAAGAACTCGCTCGACAGCGTATCCGAAATGCTCCGTGCGAGCTTTTCGAGGTCCTTGACGTCGATGTTGTTCTTGACTTCTTTAACCAGAACGATATCGGTTTCGGTGATGTTGAAGACAAAGTCCTTGTTCTTGTCCGGGAAGAGATTCTGAATAACGTCGTAAGCCGAAACGTCGTTGGACGCAATAACGCTTATCAGGAAAACCACTCTGCTGATATCGCCGTTAAAGTGAAGCTCGCGGGCTTTAAGGCTTATATCTCCGGGCAGGACGTTGTCCAGAATGATATTCTTAACAAAATTGTTTCTGTCATACTTTTCGTCGTAATACTGCTTGATGCTGGAAAGAGAGATGGAGATGATCCCCGCGTACTTGGCGGCGGATTCGTCCGTGCCTTCCACAAAGACCGCATAATCGGGTTTGATGTGAACGCCGAACGGCTTGTAGGTGTATCCGTCGCGGATGAATACCTCGTGCGAGTCGCCAAGCTCGATAGAGAAGAAGTCGTTCCCCCCGCCGACTCTCGTAAGGTCGCTGCACGCGACGATAGTTCCGTTTTCGTCAATAACTCCGATAACTCTGTTGACAGTGTCCTTCATCTGATGGACAATACCTTGAAATAGTCTGTTTGACATCTTGAACATACCTCTTTCCGATTTTTTGCATATTACGATCTTGCCGCTGTCGGTTGTATGACGGATAAAACCGCGCTTTTTTTGTGCAAAAGGCACAGTTTGACCCGCTGCAAATTTATGCCCTATCTCTATTGTACTAAAAAACTCTGAAAAAATCAAGTCTTTTTTATGTAATATGTAAAAATTTCTTGATTTTTTTCCCAATACTTGAAATATTTTTAAAAATGTAATATAATAAGTATATATATATCTATAACTGTTTATAGAGATAAAATGTATAAATTTGGAAAAGAGGCAGATAAAAAATGAATAAGGGAAAATATTATTTGACGACCCCTATCTACTATCCTTCGGGAAATCCCCATATCGGGCACTGCTATACGACGGTCGCCTGCGATTCGATCGCCCGCTTTAAGAGAATGCAGGGCTATGAAGTAAAGTTCCTTACCGGCACGGACGAGCATGGCTTGAAAATCGAACAGAAAGCCAAGGGGCAGGGGATTACTCCCAAAGAATACGTCGATCCGATAGTTGACAATTTCAAGCGGCTGTGGGAGGTCATGGACATCAGCTACGACCGCTTTATCCGCACCACCGACGACTGCCATGTCAAGACCGTTCAGGCGGTGTTCAAAAAGCTGCACGACAAGGGCTACATCTACAAGGGCGAGTACGTCGGAAAGTACTGCACCCCCTGTGAGAGCTTCTGGACGGATTCTCAACTGGTTGACGGAAAGTGCCCCGACTGCGGGCGCGACGTTATCGACGCTAAGGAGGAAGCGTATTTCCTCAAGGTATCCGATTTTGCGGATAAGGTGGAAAAATTCCTAACCGAGACCGACTACCTCACGCCTAAATCCCGCGTAAACGAGATGGTAAACAACTTCATAAAGCCGGGACTTGAGGACTTGTGCGTGTCGCGTACCTCGTTTACATGGGGAATTCCTGTGGATTTCGACCCGCAGCACGTCGTTTACGTCTGGGTGGACGCGCTTGTAAACTACATCAGCGCGCTGGGCTATGAAAACGGCGAGTTCAACGACTTCGAGAAGTTCTGGCCGGCGGACCTGCACATGACCGCAAAGGAGATCGTGCGGTTCCATTCCATTATCTGGCCGATAATCCTGATGATGCTGGAGCTTCCGCTTCCCAAGCGACTTTACGGGCACGGCTGGATAAACTTCAACGGACAGAAGATGTCAAAGTCCGTCGGGAACGTAATCGACCCGTTTATTCTCGCGGAGCGCTATGGCTCGGACGCCGTGCGTTATCAGATACTGCGTGATATGCCCTATGGCTCGGACAGCAACTTCTCAAACGAGATAATGATAAACCGCATAAACTCCGACC
>JAFLUD010000039.1 GCA_022508965.1 Oscillospiraceae bacterium | reverse complement strand
AGGCCGAATATACAGAATGGAAGCTGAATTGGCCGAAAACGACCGATGACTGCGGTAAACACGAACCCTCGAAAGAGTGGCGTGATTCAGATAATAGGAAGTGATTTTGTGTTTGAAGTCAATCCACCTGATAAAGAACGATGGATATTCATTTCTCAGGATAATTTTGATTTTGATGAACCTGATGGTTTTATAACACTTCTAAAATTATACCGAGATAAACTGCAAGGTAAAATCACTAAAGTATCTGATGATATGCAATACAAGATAGATAATGATGAACTCGGACTGATTTTCCAATGGGATAGTTGCTTTGGAATTACAGTCGTCGTTCCCGAATCCACTGATCTTGATAAGGCTTATGATACCTTAAAAAGACTTTGTGAGACTATCTGACTTGTAAGCCACATGAACCGCAGAATAACTCTGCACAGTTCCCTGTTATCAAATTGTTATCACGAGATTTTTGCAGGCTCGGGAAGTGCCGATTTTACGGCGTTTTCCGAGCTTGATTTCTTATTCCCACTCAATAGTCGCCGGTGGCTTAGAAGTGATATCATACACGATCCGGTTGATATTTGCAACCTCGTTCACGATCCTCACTGACGCCTTTTCGAGGACGTCGTAGGGTATACGCGAGAAATCGGCGGTCATAAAATCGCTGGTGGAAACGGCGCGGAGTGCGAGGGTGTAGTCGTAAGTGCGCCCGTCGCCCATAACGCCCACGGAGCGCATATTGGTGAGGACAGCGAAGTATTGGCTAATGTCGCGGTCGAGGTTGGCGTTTGCGATCTCTTCGCGGAAGATAGCGTCCGCGTCCTGGAGGATTGCGACTTTTTCGGGAGTGATCTCGCCGATAACTCTGATAGCAAGCCCGGGTCCGGGGAAGGGCTGCCTCCGGACGAGCTTTTCGTCAAGACCTAGAGCAGTTCCCAGCTTGCGAACCTCGTCTTTAAAGAGCAGACGGAGCGGCTCGATAATTTCCTTGAAATCAACGTAGTCGGGAAGTCCGCCGACGTTATGGTGGCTTTTGATGACAGCAGCGTCGCCGAGACCCGATTCGATAACGTCGGGGTAGATAGTGCCCTGAACGAGGAAGTCCACCTTGCCGATCTTCTTGGCTTCCTCCTCGAATACGCGAATGAATTCCTCGCCGATTATCTTGCGTTTTTGTTCGGGTTCGGAAACCCCCGCGAGCTTTCCGAGGAACCGCTCCCCCGCGTTCACGCGAACGAAGTTCACGCCGCTGTCCGCAAACGCGGACTCCACCTCATCGCCCTCGTTCTTACGCATCAGACCGTGATCGACGAAGATGCAGGTGAGCTGATTTCCGATAGCCTTAGCCAATAGTTTGCAGGCAACCGAGCTGTCCACGCCGCCCGAAAGCGCGAGCAGCGCCTTGCCGTCGCCAACCTTCTCGCGGATCTCGCGAATAGCGGTCTCGGCGTATCCCTCCATGGTCCAGTCGCCCTTGCAGCCGCAGACCTTGTAGAGGAAATTCCCGAGCATTTCGAAGCCCTGTTCCGTATGATTTACTTCCGGGTGAAATTGCGTTCCGTAGAATTTTTTAGTGGGATTTTCGATCGCTCCGTAGGGACACTTGTCGCTGTGGCAGACAGCGCGGAAGCCCTCGGGAAGCGTTTCTATGTGATCGTTGTGGCTCATCCAGACAACGGAATTTTTCTTTAACCCCGAGAACAGCAGAGAATCCGTGTCGAACTCACAATCGGTTCTCCCGAATTCCGCGACAGCCTCCTCATTTGCGGGAGCAACCGTTCCTCCCAGTCCCAGAACGAGGAATTGCGCGCCGTAGCAGATGCCGAAGATCGGAACGCCCAGCTCGAAGATCTCTTTAGTCATTCTCGGAGAATCCTCGAGATAAACCGAGTTCGGTCCCCCCGTGAAAATGATGCCCTTAGGATCACGCGCGCGGATCTCTTCGATAGGAGTTTTGTAGGAGATGACCTCGCAGTAGATGTTGTGCTCGCGGACTCTGCGCGCAATAAGCTGATTGTACTGACCTCCGAAGTCGATAACCAAAACCAGTTCGTGTGCCATAATTTTGTCCCTTTCTTTATCCTTGCTTAATTCTTACCCTCTTTGTTTTTGTGGAATACCCTGACGAAAAAATTCTTCCCGAACAACAACCCCGCCAGCAAAAGCGAAGCCCCCAGTCCCGTATAAAACACCGCTATAAAAATCGGCGGCGCGATATGCAGCGAACGCAGCAGAATACCGCCCGTCATCATAATCGCCATGATAATAAAGGACTTCACGTCGAAGAATTTTATAAAAAGCTGTTTCTCATCGCCGTAACCGTCAATTCTTTTGGTGTGCTTTTTCACAAGTCTCCCGAAAATAAATATCTGAAATACGGTGAACACCGCCGCCGACAACAGAAAATTTATCACAGAAATGTACGGCGGATATTCGATAATACCGATCCTCAGAATATTCACACCCGCCGCCGTCCACACAAGACAAGCAATAAGCAGCAGCGTATTACGTTTAACTATAACAACCAACCTCCGAAAAGCGTCAATAAACTGCCTTAGTTTCACCCATCTTACTTCTTACTTCTTATATCTTACTTCTAAACGCGCATATCCAGCATCGACAGGGTGATGCCCGCAGGCCCGAAGCGCCTGAAGAAATCGTTCAGCCGTTCTTTGGTCTCGGGAGTCTCGGCGATCCTGTCCGCGTATGAGAGCATCTGATAAAGCATGAAGAACATCGAGCGCACCGCGATATCCTCGCCCATCTGAAAATACTGATCGAAGTTGTAAGCGGCAGCCTTAAGCTCGGTGATCTTAGGGATCAGCACCTTGGGAACTTTAGCTCCGTCACCCGTGACCTCCGCGAACGCTCTCGCCGAATCCAGCAGCTTGTCCTGAAGCTCGGTCTCGATCTGTTCCATGGTAAGCCGTCCGCTCTCGCAAAGCTCGCGCAGATTGCGGCTGGCTTTTATGTAGATATCCCCCCAGATAGGCTCCACGGTAAGCGCGTTGGGGTCGGGTTCTTCCTCGGGAGCGGGCGTGGAAAAATCGCTCAAGGTCATCAGCATTTCCGAGCCGACCGAAACGATCTCTCCCTCCTCGTCCTCCGTGGAATTGTTCATCTCGTTTATCTCGCTGAACGACTGCGCCAGATACGAGATAGTTTCCTCCGGCGACATATTCTGAATTTTCATGCGTTCGGCGGCCTCGTCCTCGCCGACCGTCTCAAAAGAGAACTTCGGCGGCTCGGGCTTATCCAATACGGCAGTCTCGGTTCTTGTGCGAAGATCGCCGCTTATCCAGCTTTCCTTTTTCTCGGAAACCGAATTTTCTTCCGTCTCGGGAATATCTTCGGGAACAGGCTCCGAAACAGCCTCGTGCTTTCGTTCCTCGGAGAATACCGTCTCCGAAATGACCGGCGTTCCCGTCTCAAGAATATCATACGGATATTCCGAAACCTCCGATTTTTTCTCGGGAATATTTTCGGGATCTTTCTCATCCGCCTTTCTCGAAACTCTCTCGGGAATAGGCTCCGAGATAATAGTCGGAGCGCCCGTATGAAGCGAATTCTCCGCAAGATTATCCGCGATTATCTCCGCCAGTTTTTCTGCCTGACGCTTGTGCTCGCGGACTTTTTTGTCGTCCTCGCAGAGTTCCTCCAGCAGGCTCTTAAGCTCGGATTTGTTCAGCGAGCAGTCGCTTATTCTCACGTCAAGATCTCCGCAAAGCACGGTAAGCTCGTCCGCGAAAACGTCCTCAAAGCTGCTGATGATCTGCAAGCCCTTGATCCTGCGGTAGGGGATCTCACACGGCTTCCCGTCGAAATTGAGAATAGCCCTACTGCTCAGAAAAACGATCCCGCGCGCGCCGTTCTGCCCCTGGGAGGTGTCGATAAATCCCAGAGCAGCCTCATTTTTCGCGTTATCCGAGAATCTGCAAACGCTGTTTTCGTTGTAACTCGCGCTGATCTTTTTGCAGCGCGCGATAACGTTCTCTCGCGTCATGAGCGGTTAATCCCCCTTATCGGAAAGTAATTTGTGCTTGATATCCCACAGCTTTTGTGAAAGATCGACGTGGTACTTATGCGGATTTTCGAATCGAAGGACCGAATCCCACAACGTCCCCAGCTGCTCCGCGCAAAAGCTCTTGATCTCCTCGATTGTCGGCGGCTGATAGACCCGCTTTCCGTTTAAGAACACGGGAACCTGAAGCGGCTTCGCGGTAAAATCGCGAACGGTCTTGCGCTTCCAGGTAAAGTCCGGGTCGAACAGCTCCAGCGGCTCAGTCTCGTCAATGCTCTCGTCGTGCAGACAGATAAGATCGGCCTGTGCCTTGCCCGTCTTGTTGTCAAAGATCCTGTAAACTTTCTTGTAATGCGGATTAGTGATCTTCACCACGTTCTCGCTTATTTTTATTTTGGGAGTAATTACCCCGTTCTCCTCGGTAGCGCACAGCTTGTAAACTCCGCCGAAAACAGGCTCGGAAGCCGCCGTGATAAGGCGCTCGCCCACGCCGAAGGAATCAATTCTCGCGCCTTGATTTATAAGATCGGAGATGATATACTCGTCCAGAGAATTGGAAGCGATTATCTTACAGTCGGGATACCCCGCCTCGTCCAGCATCCTCCGCGCCTCGATGGAAAGATACGCGATATCTCCCGAGTCGAGCCTGATTCCCACAGGCCGCGCGTTTTGGGGTTTGAGAATATTGTCAAACGCCTTTATAGCGTTGGGAACTCCCGATTTCAAAACGTTGTAGGTGTCCACCAAAAGCACCGCCGAGTTCGGATAAACGCGGCAGTATTCCTCGAACGCCTCGATCTCGCTGTCAAACATCTGCACCCAGCTGTGAGCCATCGTCCCCGTCGCGGGAACTCCGTACAGCTCGTCCGACATAACGCACGCCGTCCCCGAGCAGCCGCCGATGTAAGCGGCGCGCGCTCCCAGAACCGCGCCCGCCGACCCTTGAGCGCGCCGCGAGCCGAATTCCGAAACCGCCCTCCCCTTAGAAGCGCGGACGATCCTGCTCGCCTTTGTTGCGATAAGCGACTGATGATTCACCAGAAGCAGCAGCATAGTCTCGATAAGCTGCGCCTGGATAGCCGGCGCGCGCACGGTGATAAGCGGCTCGTAGGGAAACACGGGCGTTCCCTCGGGAACAGCATAGATATCCCCCTCAAACTTAAACCCGCGCAGATATTCCAGAAATTCCTCCGAGAATATTTTTTTAGAACGCAGATATTCGATATCCTTTTCGTCGAAGCAAAGCTTTTCTATGTAATCAATGACCTGCTCCAATCCCGCGCAAATAGCGTACCCGCCGTTATCGGGAACTCTCCTGAAGAACAGATCGAAGTAAGCAATGCGGTCTGCGTGCTTGGTCTTAAAGTAGCCGTTGCCCATTGTAAGCTGATAGAAATCGCACAGCATCGTAAAATTTTGCTCGTTCATAAATAACTCCTTAGATAATATCTATCTGAACGCTTTTCATGACCTTAAGCGCCGCCTCGTGAGCGTCCTTGTCGAACGACGCGCACGCGCTGGAATCCACGATAATGCGGCTTTCGGGAAGCGCCGCCTTTGCGATAACCGCGTTTGAGACCACGCAGATATCGGTGACCAAGCCGCACAGCTCCACCTCGTCAAACGCGTTTTTCCTAAGAACGTCCGCCAGCTCCAGCGACCCGAACGACGGCTTTTTGATGATGATGTCGTCGCTGCGAACGCACTGCACCACACTCCCGAACAGCCCGTGCCCCTCGGTCCCGTCGACGCAGTGAACGACGGGCAGCTTTTTCCCCTCGGCAGTATCCAAATAATTATCGAAATGCGTATCCAGCGTGAAAATTATCTTCCCGCCGTCCTCGCGGCAGCGGTTTATTTTCTCGACAATGATAGGCTCCAGCAGCTCAGCGCCGGAAAACCCCAGCGCGCCGTCCACAAAGTCCGCCTGATAATCGACCACAACCAGTGCTTTCATAAAATTTCTCCTTAATACTTTTTGAACTTTTTATTCCGGAATCCCGTAAATCGAAAAGACGTGCCGGATACAAGGAAAGGCGACGAAGACTAGGCTTTGTGCCTGTCGAGGAGCCTTGACGCAGTAGACGGTGCGTATTTTCGATTTACATTCACTTTTTCTTGCGTTGGAAATTCTTCTGCCAGTTTTCAATGATCCGCGTCTGTCCTCGTTCCACCGCCAGCGAATTCGCCGGCACCTCTTTGGTGATAGTAGACCCCGCCGCGGTAGTGGCATTCTCGCCCACCTTCACGGGAGCGATGAGATTGGTATTGCAGCCGATAAACGCGTGCGAGCCGATCTCGGTACGGTACTTGTTGATACCGTCATAGTTCGCGGTAACGCACCCGCAGCCGAAATTCACGCCGCGTCCTACGTCGCTGTCGCCGAGGTAGGTAAGGTGGGCGACGGAGGTATTCTCGCCGATATCGCTGTTTTTGATCTCCACAAAATCCCCGATCTTAACGCCCCTGCGAATAACCGTCCCGGGACGCAGCTGAGCAAACGGACCTATCTTCACATCGTCCTCGATAGTTGAGGAATACGCCTGCACGTTGTTGAGAATAACGTTGTCGCCTATTATACAGTCTTCTATATGAGAGTTCGCGCCGATCTCGCAGCCCTTGCCGATAACGGTGTTTCCAAGGATCACCGTATTCGGAAGCACCGTGGAATCGCACCCGATCTTAACGTCCGCGCCAATGATGATGCCGTCGGTGGAGATGAAATTAACCCCCTCGTCCATCAGCCTGTCGAGAATTTTTTGCCGCGCTTTTTCGTTCAGTTCCAGCAGTGCTTTTCGGGAATTCGCCCCCAGCACGATCTCGGGGTTGCCGCTCTTAAAAGCCGCGGCATTTCCGATAATTTCAACGCAGTCGGTGAGGTAAAATTCCCCCGAAGCGTTGTTGTTCTGCAGCTTGGGAAGAGCGTCGATAAGCGCCTTGCTTTCAAACCAATACGCGCCGCTGTTCACCTCGCATATTTTTTCTTCGATAGGGGAACAATCCTTTTGTTCGCGAATAGCAGCGAACTTCTCCCCCTCGCGGATAATTCTTCCATAGCCCGCGGGATTTTCGATCTCGGCGGTGATGACAGTAACAAAAGCCTTCGAGCTTATGTGGAATTCCAGAGATCTTTTGAGAGTATCGCTGTCAATAAACGGCGCGTCTCCGCAGAGAACGCACACCCGTTCCACCGAGGAGATAAGATCAAGAGCCTGCTTTACCGCGTCTCCGGTACCCTTCTGTTCCGGCTGGAAATAGGTCGAGATACCGTCGCCGTAAGCGGAAACATACTCCTCCGTAAGCTCCCGGCGAAACCCCGTGACAACGCCCGTTTTATCGAACCCGAATTCGCCTGCCGCGTCGAGCACCCACCCCAGCATCGGCTTTCTGAGCACCTCGCACAGCACCTTAGGACGCTCGGACTTCATGCGCTTGCCCGCGCCGCCCGCCAGAATAACACAGCCTGTCATAAAAAATACCTCGCTTAAAGGAAAAGTTATGAGCTTTTTGTTTTATTACATCCTCCGAAAAATTTTCGTAAAGCTCGAATTCTCGGAGAATACGATCGCCCTTCAGAAGGGCTTTTTTATAAAGAGAATATTTGTCGTTCCTATAAATTCCGTAGTAAAAATTTCCGTAGAGCGCACGCCGCTTTTGAGAATTTTCCGCGCCAAAGAGGTGAAAATATCCACCCTCCGCGGCGGCATAAAATTCTATCTTCAAAAAGACGAACAGCTCCCGTTTTTGCCGACGCGCCAAGCTCCGATGTTAAAGACGAGCTTTTGGGAACAGGCGTTCGGCGCGTTTATCGCCACGCGCGCGCTCGCGGGAGTGGTGATCTTCGCGGCGCTTTTGCGGAGAATAGGCTCCGTATTCGGAAGCGGCTATTACAATAAGATCTTCTCCGCGCTTTTTTCGGCAGCCGAGAATGTCACGCGCCTGTTATCGTTTTTGCATATCGCCGTCCCGAGAATAGCCGCCGCGATAGCGGTATTCGCGCTGTCCTGCTGGATTTTGAGCTTTGTGAGAAAGCTCCTCACGCTCGCGCGGTTCAGAGTAGGCAGACGCGGCGAATATCTCACCGTCGCCGGCGGACTGATAACATTATATGAGCATACGCTTGTATTAAATTCTGCGGCTGCGGTATCCGTAAGCTCGGTTGCCTCGCTGATAGCCGACCGCGCTCCGATTTATGTGCGGGGAGTGATGATCCACCCCGCCGTCCACAGAAAGAATTACCGCAAAACACTGAAAGTCCTCTGCAATATCACCCGCGAAAAAACCGATAAAGCCGCGCCGCCTCTGCGTGCGTTTTTCGGGTATTGCGCAGCACCCCTATGCTGGAGCGTGCTGTTCGCCGCATTGATAATGCTCTTGCGTTTCTCGGAATATTTCCGTTACGCGGTGCTGCTTAAGACCATTTTGTATATAAGCCTTGCCGTCAGCCTCTACACCGCGTTCATCTATTTTCTTTATATGCGCCATTCGGGAATCGCTTACGGCGAACGCTTTTCGGTGATCGCCTCGCGCAGCAAAATGAGACTATACACCGCCGTTTTCCCGAACAATACCGTCCTGCAAAGCAAGATCACCCAAAGCCTTTTCCAAAGACGTTCGCGCTTATGCAGCTATAAGATTTATACTATGGAACGCCAAGCTTTCAAAGCCCGTTCCGTTCCCAAAGAAAAGCTCCGTCAGCCGTTCGCGGTCGCCCTCGAAACGACGGATATCTGCTGGATCCCGTGAACCTTCAGCGCCTCGACGACGTTGTGGTCGATGATCTCTCCCGGCATGATAAGCGGAACCCCCGGAGGGCATTTCGCGGTAAACTCCGCGCACACCTCTCCGCCCGCTTTGTCGAGGGAGACCGTCCTGCGCGGCAGATACATAGCCTCCCACATCGGCAGATTTGCCGTCGGCTTGATCGCGGGGTATTTCACAAGCGGCTTGGGCGGAGCCATCGGAACAAACAGCACGCCCATCTCCGCGCGCTCGCAGTCCTCGGTAGTGGTAGTTCCCGAGAACAGCAGCACCACATAGTTTTCGTCCGCCATCTCGCACTCCACGCCGTTTCCGCGAAGCCCGCGCGCGTATTCGATGCCGCTAAGCCCGCACTCGCGCGCGTTGATAGTGATCCTCAGCGGATCGCTCTTTACGAGTGGAATTCCCGATGCGATCAGGCGTTCTTTCAATTCCGCCACCGCCTCGCAGGCGTTGTTGATCATCTGGATGTTGTCCGCGATCATCGAGTTGAACCTGTCCAGACTCTCCAATATCAGATAAGACGGGCTGGTAGAACCGAACATCGCCATCATCTCTTTAGCCCTTGAGGGATCCACGCCCTCCGTAAAATGCAGATACGCGCCGCCCGTAAGCACGGGAAGCGTCTTGTGCGCCGATTCCGCGCTGATAAGCGGGAATCCCAGCTCCATCGGGTGGAGATAATCCGTCCCGAATTTCCGTTTGTCCACGAATTTCAGATACGCGCCGTGGGCATTGTCGATAAGCGTGGGGATTTTGGGATTTACGAACTTCCATGTTCCCCCATAGCAGTCCACGTTGGTGATAAACAGAGCGTCCGCGCCTCGTATAGCGGCGGTGTCGTATGTAACGTTCGCCGAAAGGAATTCGTCTGGATACAGCCATTTCACGTTCATCTGAAGCATAGCCGCCGCGGAAGCCAGCGCCCTGTGCGAATACCGCGAAGCCGCGATAGTCTTAACCCCCTGCGACTTGAGGACCGCCAGCCCCGCCTGTATCGCGAGAGTGCTTCCCCCGCAGGAATAGCAGGTCTGCTTCGCGCCGAAAAGCGACGCGGCAAGCGCCTCAGAGGTCCCGATGATACCGCCGCTCTTGTCGGACTCATAAAGGCTGTCCGCGCCGTATATTTCGGTTATGTCATGCGGGAATTCTCCGTTGTGACCGGGCATATGCAGCCGCAGCTTGTTTTCGT
The DNA here is from genome assembly GCA_022508965.1 of Oscillospiraceae bacterium. Lineage (GTDB taxonomy): Bacteria > Bacillota > Clostridia > Oscillospirales > Ruminococcaceae > CAG-115. The sequence goes on along the minus strand of JAFLUD010000039.1, from coordinate 7,464 downwards.
TGGTGTATTTCTCCAAAAAGTTGCAAATCGGTGTATTCATAAAAAACTCCGTTCTCACGGCAGACCGCCGCTGTTTTTTTATTGAGAATGATCAGTGCATTTGAGAATATCAGGCCGTCGGTGAATCGAGCCTCAGCTTTTCGTATTCGATCGAATAACCGTATTCTCTTCTCCATTCCGTGAGCTTGCTGTAAAACTGCGTCTCGGCCATCTGACCGTACAGCTCGTCGGTAACGGCTTTTACGTCATCCGCGTCAACCTTCGCGTCGTCGGAATAGAAAAGCACATAAACTCCGTTGTCGTCGGCGAAGGAAACGCTGTCGCCGATTTTTTCCGGCTCAAACGCCGCCGTTTGAAGCACATCGTCATATCTTGTTCCGTTGGGAATAAACAGATATCCGTCGGGATAGAGCGAAGCCGCCGCGGAGTTACTCGAAAACATCAGCAGAAGAATCTTGTAATCCTCGCCGTTTGCCATTCTCTCCTTCAGTTGAGATATCGTCTCGTTTTTTTCCTCGGCTTTCTCGTCGCGCAGAGCGTCCGCGCCTTCGTCGTCGCCGTTTTCGCGGAGCGTCTGTATCTGCTGCTTAACGTCGTCGTCAAAATCCAGCGCGAAGTATTTTATCAGCCGCGAACCCTCCGGCAGCCAAAGCTCGTAAAACCCGCCGTTCTGATAGTATTCGATGTCCTCGGTATAGATCTTTTTAGCCTGCTCGATCAAAGCGTCCGTCTGCGCCTGCGCGTCCGAGTAGCTTATCGCCTCGTTTATCTTGTCGGTGACGTTCAGAGAAATGACGTAGTTTACCAGCCAAAGCCTCAGATCATCGCGGACCATTCCGCAGCTCTCCAGCATCCTGTCCAGCTCCTCCGAGCCGTACTTGTCCTCCAGAGACTTTACCTGTGCGTTGTATTGATCGTTGATTAGATTCAAGTCCTCGTCGGAGATAGCCTCCACGCCAAGCTCTTTGGCTTTTTGGAGGAATATATGTTCCGTAACCAGGTTGTCGATGGTGTTTTTGCGCTGCGTCTTACAGGCGGCGGCGACGCTCTCGTCGGTATCGTCCTCGATCCCCGACATTATCAGATAGTAAGAATAACGCTTCTTAAATTCCTCGTAGGTAATTTTCATATCCGCGTCGTAGTTTTCGCTTGTAGGCTTCGCAACGACGTCCGAGAGCTTAGGCTCGGAGTTTGTCCCGAATCTCACCGAACAGCCGGTCGAGAACATCACAGCCGCAGTAACAAGCGCCGCCGTTCCCGCGCGGAAGAATTTGCCGTAATTCATTTATTTAGTCCTTTCTTTTGATATACAATCGGAATAATAACCATAAAATATTACAGTCCGCAATTTAAAAAGGGAATATTCCCCCCAAAAATTGTTCTCATTCCATTATAGCACAAATCTCAAAAAAAATAAACACAAAATTTTAATGAATTTCGGAAATATTTAAAAAAAGTAATGATTTTTTTGAAAAAATGTGTTATAATTGAATACGAGGTATCAGTAAGAATAAAAACGCGATACTTTTTGTATAAATTCCAAACAATATAACAGGGGGTTGTTTAAAATATGCAAAAATGGATCAAGCTGATAGCGGCGGTCATGGCGCTGTGCCTGGCGATCTGCATAACCGGCTGTGACAAAGAGACAGGAAGCTCCGATTCCGACAGCTCGGGAATATCCGATGAGAATAATCTTCCCGCGCGCAAGGTCGGCTACATATTCAACGGCGACGCGAGCAAGTTCAATTTCACCTCTCAGCTGTGCGAGCAGCGCACGAAAGCCGCGAACCGCTGCAGCATGGAGACCTGCTATATCGACAAGGTATCCGTATCCGATTTTGAGGAAGCGGTAAAGAAGCTGGCGGCTGAGGGCTGCACGGATATCGTTACCTGCAACGCGGTGTTCGCAAACGTTCTGTCGTCGGTATCGAGCAAGTATATGAACATAAACTTCATCGGCTACGGAACGCGCCGCACCTCCGGAAACGTCGCTCCCTACACCGAGCAGATATACCAGGGCGCGTATGTTGCGGGAATGGTAGCCGCCTATAATTCCGACACCAAGAAGATCGGCTTCATCGGCGACAGAGATCTTATCTATGTAAATCCCACGGTAAACGCCGCGACGCTTGGAATGCAGCTCGTGTATACCGACGCTGTAATGTACGGCGCGGGAGCCACCAAGGACGACGAGATCGACAAGGCTCTCCAAGAGCTTCTCGCCAAGGGCTGCGATGTGATCATCTGCTACACCAGCTCCTCGTATGCCGAGAACTATTGCGAGCAGCACGGCATAAAGTTCATAACCAGCCTTGATTTCAGTGAGATCGAGGACGAATATTCAAATATGCTGATGTATTTTTATTGCAAGCGCGACAGCTATTTCCTGGCGCAGTTCAAGCAGATGCAGATGAACACCTGGATCCCCGAGGATTATGTCGGAACGGTCGCGAACGGCATAGTAAACATCTCCGCCGCACAGTCTGCGGCAAAGCCCGACACTCAGAAGATAATGAACACCCTGATCAGCAAGCTCGCGGGCGGCGGCGAGATATTCGTAGGTCAGCTCGACGACAACACGGGAAGAGTGAGATATGTTCAGAACGACATGATGACCGACGAAGAGGTTTACGCGATGGAATGGTTTGTTAAGGGAGTCGAGGTAGTCGGCAACTTCAGAAACGCGCAGACCAATCTCCCCAAGAACCCGCTTGACGTTAAGACCTGATAAAAACCAAAGGCTCGCACAAAGCGAGCCTTTTTTATTTATCGCAAAAAATCCTTGCCAAAGAGAAGTAATCCTCAAGCGAAAGCTCCTCCGCGCGCGCCGATGGCTTGATGTTCGCGGTCTGAAGAATCTCGGCGATCTGAGTTTTGGGCATGTTGAATTCCGCCGAAAGCGGGTTTGCCAGCTGCTTTCTCCGTTGCGAGAACCCCGCGCGGATGATCCTGAAAAGCGCCTGTTCCTCGTTTTCGGGGAGCATTTTTTCTGTGCGAATATCCAGCCGAACGACCGCGCTGTCAACGTTCGGAGCGGGCATAAAGCTGCCGCGGTTGACCTTGAACAGCAGCTTCGGAACACTGTAATAATTCACCGCGTATGAGATCGCCCCGCATTCGCGCGTAGCGGGCGCGGCGCAAAGCCTGTCGGCGGCTTCCTTTTGGACCATCACCGTCATAGCCTTGACGGGAAGCCTGCTCTCAAGCACTCTCATGATGACAGGCGAGGTGATGTAGTAGGGAAGATTCGCGCACACCACAGTCTCTTTCCCGCCGAATTTTTCTTCGAGAACCGCCGCCAGATCGGTCTGCATAACGTCCGCAAAGATCACCTCGACGTTGTCCAAGCCCTCAAGCGTTTCCTCGAGAATAGGACGCAGCCCCTCGTCGATCTCCACGGCAACCACCTTGTCGCAGCGTTTTGCAAGCTCTCTTGTGAGAACCCCGATGCCGGTGCCTATTTCAAGCGCGCAGACGTTTTCGGCGCAGCCGCCGAATTCTGCAATTTTAGGGCAGACCGACGGGTTAATGAGAAAATTCTGTCCCAGCGATTTTGTGAATGAGAATCCGTGCCGCGAGAAAAGCTCTTTGATAACGCCGATGTTAGTAAGCTGCAATTCCAAGCTCAATACCCCTCGCTGCCCGAAAGGCTCTCGTCGTTTTCGATCCAGCTGTTCACAACGATAGTTTTGAATTCCGCGGGAGCCGTGCGAACGATAACCTTCTCTATGCCCGCGTTGATGATAAGGCGCTTGCACATCGAGCAAGGCTCCACGTCGCCGTAAAGCTCGCCGGTCTTAGCGTCAAGGCAAGCGAGGTAAATTTCCGAACCCAGCGTCTCGGTACGCGGCGCGGAGATGATGCAGTTCGCCTCCGCGTGGACCGAGCGGCAAAGCTCGTATCTCTGCCCCTTGGGAACGTTCAGCTTTTCGCGCATACACTCCCCCAGATCGGAGCAGTTCACGCGCCCTCTCGGAGCGCCGTTGTAACCGGTAGCGATGATAGCGTCGTTCTTAACGATGATCGCCCCGAAATTCCGCCGCAGACAGGTGCCGCGTTCCGCAACCGTCTGTGCGATATCCAGATAGTAGTTAGTTTTGTCAACTCTTCCCATAATGGTCTCCTTTAGTTGTCATCTGATAGTAGCCGGTGAGTAGTAGCTATTAGCTAGTACGAATGTAACTAACTACCAGCTACTGACAACTGGCAACTACTTGCGCTTTCTCATCTGTCTGTTAATGAACGCCTTGTTCTGAACGGGCTTAGCGAAAAGCGGCGAGCTTGCCTGCTCGGAGACGAGCTTTATCTTCCCGTCGAACGCGTCCAGAAAATTCTGCGCGATCTGCCGCTGCTTAAACAGCGAGTTAGTTCTGTCGCAGTAATCCTTTACCTTCTCGAATTGCTCCCTCGCCTCGGGAACTCTCCCGAGGTTAGCCAGCAGCTCCCCGAGAACGCAGGCGTATTGAACGGCGGTATCCTCGCGCCCCGCCTCCGTTTCCTCGTTGATGGCGAGATTCAGGTGTTCGACCGCCTTTTCGTAGGATTCCAGATTAATATGTCTGAGGGCAACCTCAAAATTAATATTCATAATATCCTCCTCTAGTTATTAGTTATTAGAAATTAGTAGCTGGTTATACAGACTTAAACCCACCTTAAATTTGCATAACTAGCTACTAACTACTATTCTCCAGCAACTATTATAGCATAAATCTGCTGTTTTGTCAAATATTTTGTTTAAATACTGCCCCGATATTCATAAAAACTCAAAAACCGTCAACCGATTATGACAGCTTTTTGTTTGGGAACGTATTATAATTAAAAGACCATGTAAGGCTGCCCTCGGGACAAGCCTTCATATCAAAGGGGGAAATAAAAAATGACAGAAAAAACGATACGTTTCAAGCGCGCAACGCCCTTCGCGCATTGGGGGGAATTCCTTCGCGAAAACGCCGTCTGGGCGGTTCTGGGGGTATTGATGGAATTCGGAGCAACTCCCGAATCTGCCGCTCCGACAGCGGCAGCGCTGGCTGCGGGACTGTCCGGCAGGCGGAGCATCTGCGCGCTTTTCGGAGGAGCGGTAGGAGCGCTTCTTCGGGGATTTCCAAACGCCTTTATGGGGCTTGCCGCGTGCGCGATAGTACTTGCCGCGCGGATCCTGCCCGACTTAAATAACACCAAGCTCCGCGCCGCCGAGCGTTTTATCGCGGCAGGAGCGGCGGTGTTTTTTTCGAGAATAGCCGCCGCCGAAGGGGTCTCGGGGTTGCTTGCGGTAGTGATAGCGGCGCTCGCGTCGGCGGTATTCGCGATGTGCGTAAGCCTGCTCTCCGACAGCGCTCTCATACGCGGCATCGACATCTCCGAGCCGCGCGATTGCGCCCTCGGGTGTATAATAGTCGCGCTGGCATTTTACTCTCTCGGAACATTGGACTATACATATATAAATATAGGCAGGCTGTTAATGGGATTCGCGCTTCTGAGCATAACAGCCCGCCGCGGTTTGTCGTGGTGCGCCGCCGTGGGGATATCCGCCGTCTTAGGATTATGCGCGCATGACCCGACAGTAGGCGCGGGAGCTGCGGTATTCGCGTTTTCCGCGGCAGCCAGCAGCGTCTTTACGCGCTACGGAAAGATCGCCCGCGCGTCGGGCTTCGTGTTTATAAGCGTGACCTCCGTTCTTGTCACGGGGATAGAGGGCAGCTCCTGGCGGCTGCTGATAGAAGCGGCGGCGTGCGCGATAGCGTTCGCGGCTGTTCCCATCGAGAAGATCAAAGTCCCCGAAAGCGACTTTTCGGATAATAACATAGCGCTCATGCTGCGCGAGCGGCTGAACTTTGCGGCGGACGCGATAGCGGGCATAGGCTCCGGGATAAACGCCGCCGCCGACACCCTCGACCGCAAATACAACATGAGCCCCGAGCAGGTAGCCGAGCGCGCCGCCGACCGCTGCTGCCGCTCCTGCCCGAATTCCATGTCCTGTTGGGGAAAGCATTACGAGCTTTTTCACGGGGAATTCTCAAGGCTGGTAATGCAGTTGCGCTCCGGCTTTGAGCTGACGGAGTTCTCGCTGTCCGCCGAATGTGCCGAGATCTGCCCGAACGGCGAGGGCGTAGCCAAAGCGATTGCCTCGGAGTATTCGCGTTATCTGTCGGTAATGTCCGACGAACGCCGCGTGCGCGAGCTGAGAAGAATATACATAGATCAGCTAAGCGGTATCCGCGATATTTTAAGGGACATGGGAAAGCTCAGCCCCGAGGTAAGAGCCGCCAACCGCAGCCGCACCGCCGAAAAACGCGCCGAAAAGCTGCTCAAAGAAAACGGCGTAGAATATCCCCAGGCGTTCGTGCTGTTTGACAAGCGCGGAAAAATGCGCTTCGAGGCATACGGCGCCACCGAGCCGCGCGTAGAATCCGAATACCTCGGCACGCTGCTCTCGCGTTCTCTCGGCAGGGAACTCGAGCTGCCCGAGATCTCCGGCAGCAGGGGGCGTTACAGGATCACCGCCTGCGAGCGCACAACTCTCTCCGCAAAGCTCGGCGCGTTCCAGATACCTCGCGGACAAAACCGCGTCTGCGGTGATTGCTACGACAGCTTCACCGATGCCGCGGGCAGATTGTATGTGATATTGTCCGACGGCATGGGAAGCGGCTCTCGCGCAAGGGTGGATTCCGCCATGGCGTGTTCGGTGCTGTCAAAGCTCATAAAAAGCGGCATCTCTCTTAAAGTAGCCCTCGAAACGGTCAACACCGTCATGATGATAAAAAGCGCCGACGAAAGCTACGCCACGCTCGATATCTGCCGAATCGATCTTAACAGCGGCGAATGCGCGCTGTATAAAGCGGGCGCCGCGACCACATATATAAAATCCGCCGACAAGCTGGTCCGCGCGACCCTGTCATCTCAGCCCGCGGGTTCGGGAGGAAGATTTTCCGTGCCTGCCCAGCGGTTCACCGTCGGCGCGGGCGACGTGATACTCATGATGACCGACGGCGTTGTCGCGGACGAGCAGTGGCTCTCGCGCGAGCTGTCGCACCGTGTCGAGCCGTGCGAGCTGTCCGAGCGGATAGCCAGAGCCGCGCGTTCAAGCGAGAACAGCCGCGACGACGACATCAGTGTGCTGGCATTGGTAGTTGGGAATTAACGCGGCAAATTTCCGTTTGTGAACGCCTCTTGTAAACGTTTACACGACTTTACAGTGAAAACGTTGTGCAATTCCCACAAAACGACAGTACCAAAATATTAAAATTCATAGAAATTTAACAAAACCCTTGAAAAATTATGGAATATGTGCTACAATATCAATAAAGAAACGCGGGAAATGCGTTTCGTTTTTGTTGATAATTATAAAAAGGCAACGCCGCGTAAAGATTGTGCGGCAGATACGCCGGCAAATTTTCCGTCAGATCGCTCAAAAACGACGCAGGAATACTTGATGTATTTCAAGGAGTTTTTGGGCAAAAATGA